>WJJW01000073.1 GCA_014729455.1 Candidatus Eiseniibacteriota bacterium | reverse complement strand
GGCCTGCCCAACGGGGGGCGATCGCGATCGTCGGCGCCCAAGAGTGAGGCGGGCCGCCCCCCCGCCGGCATGCACAGATGCCAGTCAAATGCACCGCCATGGCCTCCCCTGCACGCACTCCCGGCCCCTGGACGTCCGCCCGCGGATGAACGTGGCGATGGCGGTTGGGGCGGCGGATGACTGGGCTGCGATATCCCGGGATAGGGGCTCGATCTTGCCCGCGTCCGGCCCTCGGAGGTAGGATGCCACACGGTAGCGGTGGTCGGGGATTCCTATCGTTTTCCTATCGTTTCTCGATCTCGTCGAGGTAGGAGACCCGGACGGACAGACGCTCGCGCCCGTTCCGGATGTACGAGAAGCCAGGATCCGGCGCACGTCCCACGGGTTCCAGCCCTCTTCGCGGATCAAGGGCACCTCCCTGCGGCGACACCCCGGTCACAGAGTCTACGCGCCCGGGGCTCGTCAGGGAAGGACCGGAGGATCGGATCTCAGGGGGCGAACATCTCCACCAGACCCGAGAGAGAACGCTCGAGGGCGGGTGCGGAGAGCCGGCCGAGCCGTTTGACGAGCCGTGTACGATCGACGGTACGAATCTGGTCAAGTACCACGTGGCCTGTCTTCCCCTGGAAACGGCACGGGATCCGAAACGGATAGGCGTGCGACCCTGTCGTCAGGGGGGCGACGATGTACGTTCGCATGTGGGCGTTGAGTTCGTCGGGGGAGACCACGACGCAGGGTCGTGTCTTCTTGATTTCTCGTCCGGTCGTTGGATCGAGCGAGACCAGGTAGATCTGCCCTCGCCTGACATCGGCCTCCTTCACCACTCCCACTCCCGATCGTCGAACTCCGTCGCTACGTGGGGATCGAGCAGCTGGTCTTCCCCCCGATCCGCCAGGGCCCGCGCTGCGTCCGCCCAGCCGCTCCGGCGCTCACCGGCCGGAGAGATAACGAGTTCGCCATCGCGGACACGCAGCTCGACCTCTTCCGGCAACCCGGCTTGATCGATGAGCGATTTGGGAAGGCGGATCCCCTTCGAGTTGCCGATCCTCACGATTCTCGCTCTCATGCTGTCGCCTCCGATCGTAATTACATTGTAATCACCTGCCCGGGCGCATCAAGAACCCTTCGACTCGCTCTTCGCGTTCCTCCTTCGAACCGCTCGTGACCGGCACGCGACCCCGGCCCGGCGCGAACCGCTTCGTGGTCCTGGCGGACGACAGCCAGAGCCTCGAGATCCGCGATGCGGGCGCGGGGGCCACGCGGGCGGAGATCCTGCGCGCCCTCCTCGACGGGGAGGCGTCGTGGTCGACGCGCCTCGCGCAGGACTTCGATGTCCGCCGGTACCGCTTCGCGGAACGCCTGCAGGCGCTCGCGGAAGGTGAGGCGATCGAGGCCTCCGGTGGGGTCTTGCGCGCGAGCGCGGCGAGGAGAACGACCTGGCCCGCGCGTGGCGGCAGGCGATCCGGTGGCTCATCGCCGAGGTCCCGCGGCGCGTGGAGGTCGAGCGCGACCGGCGGGCCGGAGCCCCGCAAGGAACCGTGGTCCTGCGCGTCGAGGCGCGCGATGCGGAGTTCCTGCCGCTCGACAACGCGACGGTGACCGTCACGGTCACGGCGCCCGACGGCGAGACGTACGACCTCGAGGCGGAGCCCGAGCCCGAGCGCGCGGGGTCCTACACGATCACGTTCGCATCCCGCGAGGCGGGCGCCTACCGGGCAAAGGCCTCCGTGACGGCGGCGGACGGGAGTCCCGCCGGGGAGCGCGAGATCGGCTGGACGGCCGAGCCGGCGGCCGAGGAATTCCGGCGGTTGGCTCCGGACCGGGAATGGCTCG
The DNA here is from genome assembly GCA_014729455.1 of Candidatus Eiseniibacteriota bacterium. Lineage (GTDB taxonomy): Bacteria > Eisenbacteria > RBG-16-71-46 > CAIMUX01 > VGJL01 > WJJW01. The sequence continues at coordinate 887 of WJJW01000073.1, read as the reverse complement.
AGGCGATCGCCCGCGAGACGGGCGGGGAGGTGATCGAGCCCGAGGCGCTCGCCGACTTCGTCGCGGGCCTCCCGGCGCGCCACGTCCCGATCACCGAGTCCTGGGCGTATCCCTTCTGGCACCAGCCGCTCGTGTTCATCTTCGCGATCCTGTGCCTGGTCGCCGAGTGGGGGCTCCGGCGCCTCCGGGGGCTGCCATGAGCGGCTCCTTCCTGTTACTCGCCGCGGCGCTGGGTGCGGCGGAGCCAGTGGGCCCGGACACGCGGGTCATCGTGGTCGTGGGCGTCGGAGGCGAGGCCGAGTACGCGCAGGCCTTCAGCGAGTGGGCCGATCGCTGGGAGGCCGCCGCCGAGAGCGGAGGCGCATCCTTCACGCGGATCGGCGGCGAAGGTCCCGCGGCACGGGGGGACGGGGAGGCGGACGGCGAGGCGGATCGGAGGGAACTCGCGTCACTCCTTGCGGAGGAGCCGAAGACGGGCGCAGCCCCGCTCTGGCTCGTCCTCCTGGGACACGGGACCTTCGACGGGCGCGAGGCGAAGTTCAATCTCCGGGGGCGGGATGTCTCCGCCGCCGAACTCGCGGCGTGGCTCGAGCCCTTCGAGCGCACGCAGGTCATCGTCAACTGCGCCTCCTCGAGCGCCCCCTTCATCAACCGCCTCTCGCGAACGGGCCGGGTGATCGTGACGGCCACCAAGAGCGGCTACGAACTCAACTACGCGCGCTTCGGCGATTACCTGTCGCGGGCCATCGCCGAGCCCGCGGCCGACCTGGACCGGGACGAGCAGGTGTCGATCCTCGAGGCGTTCCTGGTCGCCTCGGGCCGCGTCGCCGAGTTCTACGAGGAGGAGACGCGCCTCGCGACGGAGACCGCGCTCATCGATGACAACG
>WJJW01000072.1 GCA_014729455.1 Candidatus Eiseniibacteriota bacterium | reverse complement strand
GGCGCGAGCCCCTCCAGCTCGACGCGGCAGACGACCCGGTCTTCCAGGGTGTCCAGCCGGGCCGCGATCGTCCCGTTTCCCCATCCTTCGTCGATCAGGCCCCGTCCGATCCATTGGACGAGGAGGTCGAGATCGTCGCGCGCCCTCGGATCCTCCGCCCAGGCGCGGGCGGTCTCCTCGGCGGCGGAGCGCGCGGAAGGGGCGCCGCCGACGATCTCCACGCGGATGGGCAGCTCCGCCCCGGCCGCCGCCGGCCCGAGCGCGAGCAGGATCACCACGAGCAGGAGGAGTCGCGCCGGCATCAGAACAGCGCCCTCAGCTCGGCCCGCAGGTCGGTGGTCGTCCGGCCGCCGTCCGGAGCCCGCAGACGGCCGACCAGCGATCCGTCCATCGTCTCGTGAAGGCGCAGCGTCAGGTCGGCCCGCCCCTCCCAACCCGGCTTCTCCAGACCGAAGGGGGTCCCCCCCGGCCCCTCCACCCAGGTGCGGGTCGCGCGAAGATCGAAGCGGGTCCGTCCTCCCGGTCGGAAGAGGACCCCCGGCAGCAGCTGCACGACCGTGTACCGCGCGTCGTCCGGGATCCGCTCCCGCCCGCGACCCGTGGCCGCCAGCCGCAGGGTCCACCGCGGATCGGGCCGGAACCATCCCTCCGTCCGGAAGCGGATCGAACGCCATCCGAGCGATCCGCGCCGGCCGACCTCGAGCAGGGTGGTCCCCTCCTCTTCGCGGTCCCACTCCAGCTCCTGCTCGACGGTCCACCCCTCCGCCGGCAGCGATCGGAGCGTCACCGAGAGCAGGTCGCGGTCCCGATCGGTCGAGACGTTCTCGAAGAGGTTCTCGCGCCTCCGCTCTCGCACCGCGCGCAGTCGCGGGCTCGCCCAGCGCGCCTTCGGCAGCGCGCTCACGTCCGCACGGATCCGGTGCGACGCGAGCGGCGCCGTGTCGTGCCGGGCGAGGAGGAGATCGGGGAGATCGTTCCAGAAGGCGGCCGCCGATCCGTCGGTCCGCGAGGCGAACGTCGCCAGGAGCAGCCATTGCGAGCTGCGCCAGAGCCGCGAGAGGAACCGCTCCCCGTCGCGGGATTCCGTCCTCCGTCCCGGGGCCAGGTCGACCCGCCAGGTCAGCTCGAAGCGTCTCTGCAGCTCGCTCTCCCCGGTCGGCACCAGCACGAGGTCGTAGTCCCCCTCTCCGATGTAGACGCCGAGGCTGTCGTAGCGCCCGCGCCCCTCCCCGACGAACTCGATCGACTTGATCCGCTGGTCCTCGACGGTCGTCGCGAGGTCGGCACGGAGCTGCTGGCCGAACCATCCGGATCCCGCCTCCTCCGACCAGAGGAGGTTGGCCAGATCGGTCCGGACGTCACCGGCGTCGCGGAACAGGTCGCGCCGGGTCCACTCCGCTTCGAGGATCCGGCCGGGGGGCGTCCAACGGGTCCAGACGGTCCAGGTCCGCGCGCGGTCCCCATCCGTCCACGCCCCCTCCTCGACGCGCCGGTCCCAGCGTTCGGTGCGCCGCACCCCGACCCGACCGCCGGACGGGAGGACCTCGACCGCCCCATCGATCGCCCATTCGTCGAAGCCGGTTCCGGTCCGGGCGGGACCGGTCCCCTGCTCGCTCCGCTCGCGGCGCAGGCGGATCGCGCCCGATCCGTGCTCGGGTCGGAGGCCGAGACGCAGCTCGTCGATCTCCCGCGTCCCATCGACCGCCGCACCACCCGCCCGGTCGGTCGTTTCGGCCCGGAGATGGGAGAGTGAACCGTGGACCGTGCCGGTCCGATCCGCACCGAGGCGGTAGCGACTTCCCTCCAGGTCGCGGCGATTGGAGAGCGTCTCGAAGCGGCCGCGCAGCGCCAACCCGGCCCCCGGCTCCTGCCGGATCGCCAGGGCGCGTCGCCGATCTCCCCGATCGAGGCGCGCGGGATCGATCCCCCACTCGTAGCCGTACCAGCCGGGATCGACCCGCCCCTGCGTTCGGAAGAACGGTCCGACGTCGCGCGCGGTCAGCGCGACGCCCCACCGCCCCAGGGCACGTCCCCCGATCTCGACCGGCCGGACCGGCCGCTCGAGCTGGAGGTGCAACGCGCCCCCGAACCGATCCCCGTCGTCCCGGCCGGAGAGGGTGTTCGGATCGTCGGCGGATCCCGCCGCCTCGATCCCCAGGCGGATCCCGCCGGCGCCGCGCCACTCCCCACGGAGGTCGAGCAGGTCGCGCCGCGCCGGGCGCGGAACCGCTCGTCCCGGGGCGTAGGCGCCCTGGCGGAAACCGACGTAGGCGTAGATCACCGCTCCGCCGTTCAGCAGGCTATCGGCGTAGTCGCCGTTTCCGGCGCCGACGAAATCGAACCGGACCTGGCAGGTCCCCGTGTCCGGGCCGACGTAGCGGAGAAACGGCTCGGCGAGGCTGTCGGACTCGACCCACTGGTAGCTGCCGGTTCCCTCCTCGCCGCACTCGATGCCGGAACGGAGATCGACGGTGAGGCTGTCCCCCGCCTCCCGCAGGCCCTCCTTCTCCGAATCGGTGAGCGGACCGCCGACCGGCTCGGAGGTGTCGTCC
>WJJW01000012.1 GCA_014729455.1 Candidatus Eiseniibacteriota bacterium | reverse complement strand
TCCCAGAGCCGATCGGTGCGGAGGACGAAGCGCGCGGCGCGCCCGTCCGGCTCGACGACCCAATCGGCGGCGAGATCTCGCGCGAAGCGCGCCTCCCCCGGGGCGCCGCGGGCGGGCCGGACGAGCGACGGCAGGATCCAGGTCCAGTAGGCGGCCGCGGCCGGGCCGCGCGCCAGCGGGGGAGCGAGGAGATCCGGCTCCTCGGGAACCGCCACGACCGCGGCCGAACCCGCGCGGCGATCCTCCCCCGCCGGGGCCGCCGTTCGGGGGGTCCGGTCCGGTTCGGGAGCGCAGGCGAGAAGCAGCGGAAAGAGAAGCGCGGCGCCCCTCCTCCACGGACCCGTCACCGTGCCGGTCCTCCGATCCGATCGGCGGCGACCGAAAGCGCGAGCTGGCGCAGCCAGTGGTCGGCGAGAACGAGGGCCGCCATCGCCTCGACGATCGGGACCGCGCGCGGCAGGACGCACGGATCGTGACGGCCGGTCGCCTCGAGGCTGCGCGCGTTGCCGGCCCGGTCCACCGTCGCCTGCTCCTTGCGGATCGTCGCCGTCGGCTTGAAGCCGACGCGCACGCGCAGCGGCTCCCCGTTGCTGATCCCGCCCTGGATCCCGCCGCTGTGGTTGGAGGCGGTGCGGATCCGGCCGCCGGCCGGGACGAACGGATCGTTGTGGCGCGAGCCGGTCCAGGTCGTCCCTTCGAAGCCGGATCCGATCTCGACCCCCTTCGCGGCGGGCAGGCCCATCATCGCCCCGGCGAGCGCGGCATCGAGCTTCTCGAAGACCGGCTGGCCCAGACCGGGCGGAAGGCCGCGTACGGCCAGCTCGACGACGCCGCCGAGCGAGTCCCCTTCGCGACGGATCGCGTCGATCCGCTCGGCGATCCGCTTCGCCGCCTCCGGATCCGGGCACCGGGTCGGATCGGCGTCGACCACGTCGCGCCGCACCCGTACCGGGTCGACGACCGCCTCGATGTCGGCGACCCGCGCGACCCAGCCGACGATCTCGACGCCGAGGGCGGCGGCGAGCAGCTTCTCGGCGATCGCGCCTGCGGCGACCCGTCCGACCGTCTCGCGCGCGCTGGCCCGGCCCCCGCCGCGCCAGTCGCGGATCCCGTATTTCGCTTCCACGGTGTAGTCGGCGTGCGAGGGACGGTACAGGTCGCGGAACGGTTCGTAGGCACCCGCCTTCGCGTCCTCGTTCTCGACGAGCAGAAGGATCGGCGTCCCGAGAGTCCGCCCTTCGAAGAGGCCGGAGAGGATCCGGACGCGGTCCTTCTCCCGCCGCTGGGTCGTCAACCGGCTCTGTCCGGGGCGGCGCCGGTCGAGCTGGGCTTGGATCTCCTCCTCGGTCAGCGCGAGGCGCGGCGGGCAACCGTCGACCACCGCGCCCACGGACGGGCCATGGCTCTCTCCCCAAGTGGTTACGCGGAACAACGTTCCGGTGCTGCTTCCCAAGACCCGCCTCCTTCCCGGCAACGGCTGCCGGTACGGTAGCATCCCGCCGGTGTCACGGCCACCGCGGCAGAGAGTATCCCCCATGTTGAGGGGCCTCCCCTCGCGGGCCGGACCGGAAACGGGATCCGCCCGGGCCGTCTTTACATCCCGCACTTGAAGGAGCCGCCGCCGCTGTGTTCCTCTCGCTGACAATCCGTCATTGGGTAGCGATCGAACCGCACCCGTTCGAGCGGCCGACCCGCCTCTGGGCGAACGTGGGTCCGTTGGGGATCATCCTTCGGGGATCCCGGAACTCCGGCGCGGTGGAACGGACGGCAATGCAGGAGGCCGATCGGCCGGTGAGCGATTCCGAGCACAGAGACGAGAGCCTCCCGCTGCCCCCGGAGGCGCGCCCCTTCCCTTCGATCGAACGGACGATCGTGGAGGCGGTGCGGCGCAGGGAGTCCGAGGCGCTCGGGCAGTTCTTCGAGCACTATTTCGATCGGGTCTTCGGGCTCGCGTTCCGCTTGCTCGGCTCGCGGACGGCCGCGGAAGACGCTACCCAGGAGATCTTCTTCAAGGTCCACCGCGCCGCGCACCGGATCGATCCCGAACGCGATCCCGCCCCCTGGCTGATCACGATCACCTTGAACACCTGCCGCTCCTACTGGCGATCCGCCACGCATCGGATGTCCCGCCGCGCGGTGACGATCGACTCCTCGCCGGAGCCGGGACCGGAGATCGCCGATCCGCAACGGAACCCGGAGGAGGAATTCGCGGCGCAGCAGCGGGAGCGGATCGTGCAGGAAGCGATCCTGGATCTGCCCGAAACGCTCCGCGAGGTCGTGCTCCTGCGCGACTACCAGGGACTCGACCACCGGGAGATCGCCACGGTCCTGCAGATCGGGCACGACGCGGTGCGGAAGCGTTACTCCCGCGCCCTCGCGGAGCTGGGGCGGCTCCTGCAGGAGAGGATCCCATGAGCCGGTTCGAGGATGCACGCCGGACCGCCGCCGAGGAGCGCGCCCGGGAAGCGGTGCGGTGTCTGCCGCAGCCGCCGGCTTCGCCGCACTTCCGGTTGGCCCTGAAGGAGCGGTTCGTCGCCGGCGAGGTCCCGGCCGCGCCGGATCTCCGCGAGGTGCGACCGGTCCGGCGCCGGCTCCTCGGTCTTCCGCGACCCGTCGGGATCGCGGTCCTCCCCCTGGCGGCCGCGGCGGTCTTGATCCTCGTGTTGGGGCTCCTGAACCGCGGCCCCGCCTGGCGGATCGCCGACTCGACCGCGCACGGCACCCTGCTCGTCGACGGGGAACCGGTCGCGCTCGATTCTCCGGGCGCCGCGGAGCGGGTCCTGCGGCCCGGGCGGCGGATCGCCGCGGGCGAGACCGGCGCAGTCACCCTGGTCTGCCCGGAACGACTCGTGCTTCGGATTCCGCCGGGCGGGGAGATCACGCTCCCGCGGCCGCCGGGCCGCTGGTTCGGCCGCACCGTCCGGTGCGCGCTGACGCGCGGGTCGGTCGGGATCTCCTCCGGACCGGAGTTCACCGGCGCGCGCCTGCTCGTGGCCACGGAGGACGCCGACGTCGAGGTGCTCGGCACGACGCTCGCGGTGATCCTGATCCCCGAAGGAACGTGCATCTGCGTCCTCGACGGAGTCGTGCGGGCCGCGCCCAAGCACGGCGCGGGGACCGCGGTGCCGGCGGGGAGGCGCTGCACGGTCTTCCACGACGACCGTCCTCCGACCCTCGAGGAGATCGACGAAGCCGAACGGGAGACTCTGCTCCGGATCGACTCGTTCTGATCCCGCCGGCGCGCGCTTCACCGTCCACGCCCCCCCCGCGCTTGTCGCCCCCCCTTCCCCGGTGGTAGCGTCTCCGGGTCGCGACCCGCACCCGCGGGCGGGCCGAGGCGATCGTTCCCCGGGAAAGGAGACCGCACTGCCCCGTCTGCAGCCCAGACAGCGCGCCGACCGCTTCGCGGCGCTCCTGCGACTGGCCGAGGAGCTGGAACGGTTCGCTCCCGGCGAGGAGCCGGACCGCCTGCTCCGGTACGTGCACCGGGAGCTGGGCGGGCTTCTCGAGGCCGACCTCGGCTACGTCTGGGCCCTCGGCCGCGGCGCCGTCACCGAATCGGTCTATTACCAGTGCTGGACGAAGCGGGGCGAGCAGCTCCTCGAGACGAAGGACCGCGCCCGCGTCACCGAGCTGGCCGTCCGCTTCGCGCGCGACCGGCGCGCTCCGGAGGACCGGAACCTCCTGATGACCCTCGTCGAGTCTCGCCAGCGGCCGGTCGGCGTGTTCGCGTTCGTCCGGGCGGGGCGCCGGTACGGCCGGGAGGACGCCCGCCTGGCGAACGACGCGGCCCAGATCCTGGGGCGGCAGCTCGAGCATCGGGAACGAGAACGGATCTACCTGCTCCGCGAGCGGATCGTGCGGAAGGTGCTCCTGCAGCTCCGGCCCGCGGACATCCTCTACCAGGTCCTCCACGGTCTGAAGCGCCTGCTGGGATACGATCACAGCGCCAGCGTCCACACGATCGACCCGGACGGCAGCGCGATCACGCCGCGCGCCGAGGTAATCGCCTGGACGAAGGGGAAGAGTGCACGGATCGGCCGCCGGATGCCGCTCACGCAGGAGATGCTCGGAGTCATCGCGAAGCTGGATCCGTGCATCCTGATCGATACCGGCAACTGCGACCCGCGGATCCCGTCAGCGCTGCTCGAGGAGGTCTCCGTCGTCGCGCCC
>WJJW01000071.1 GCA_014729455.1 Candidatus Eiseniibacteriota bacterium | reverse complement strand
GAGCAGGACCGTGGCGAGACCGACCTCCGCACGCAAGCGGATCGCCGTCTCGCCGGCGATCGTCTCCGTCTCCGGATCGATCCGGACCGTGAGATCGACATGCCGGACGTCGTAGTGATCGCGCAGATCCTCCTGATGCGGATCGGACGAGACCGGAGCCGCCGGCGCGCTTTGCGGTTTGCCCAGCGACGGCTCGTCCTCGAGATACGGTGAGCCGGAGGCGGCCCCGGCCCCGGCGAGGAACCCACCGAGCAGCAGGGTGGCCAGCGCCTTGCCGATCCGCCCCCCGCGCTTCCAGGTGGAGATCGACGGGGTGGAGACGCTCGCGGCCATCTCTCGCTTCGCCCCCGCGCGGAGCCGCTTGGACAGCGTCCGCCGCAACGTCTCGAGGCTCCCTTTCCGCAAGGCGATCGACTCGGCGGCGACGGGGAGGAGCCGCGCGAGGTTGACCAGGTCGTCCTCGTGGACGTACTCCTCGGCGACCCGCGTCTCGCCCATGTTGTGGTAGTTGCCGAGCGGCAGCGCCAGCCCGCCTGCCGGATAGCCGTATGCCTGGAACGCGGTCGCCTCGCAGATCCCGCCGTCCATCAAGCCACGCTGGAACCGGAACGTCCGCGCGCGACCGGCCAGCTCCTGCGCCGCCTCGTGGAGACCGAACATGATCTCCGGGTCGTAGACCCCCTTGCGGTCTCCCACGCGGACGATCGGGCCGTGTCCGAGCCGGCCGCACGGCAACTCCTTGCTGGTCTCGAGCACCACGATCCCGGTCTCTTTCGAAAGGGTGCCGTCCTCGGCGAGGGCGGCGGCGCCGAGAAGCCCGTCCTCCTCGACGCGGGTGAAGATCCCCCACACCTCGATCCGGGGGCGCGCGCGCACCAGCTCGCGAAGAAGGGAGATCACCGCCGCGCAGCCGAGCAGGTCGTCCGCCGACTTCGTGCGCAGCCACGGCGGATCGTGACGGAACGGGACGAGATCCCACCCGCCGATCGCGCCGACGGGCACTTCGCCGTTCATCTCCAGCCGCACCCGGTTGACCCGCTTGTTCGGACCGAGGGAAACGGATCGGACGCGACCGCGCACCGGACCGTCGGGCGTTTCGACCCGGACCGGCGCGTTCGCGAAGTACCGCTTCTGCACGCCGCCGATCCAGCGCGCGTCGGCCCGCTTTCCCTTGACCGCGGTCACGATCAATCCGGGATGATCGGTGTGGGCCGTGAAAGCGACGGGGCGGCCCCGCGGGGAAGGGCCCCGATAGCGGACGAGGAGGTTTCCCCACCGATCCGAAGCGTAGGAAAGCCCGATCCGGTCGCACTCGGACCGGATCCTGCTCAGCACTTCGTGTTCCCGGTAGCTTGCGGTCGGCGCCGAGGCGATCCTCTCGGCCAGACGGAAGATCTCGCGTCGCGTGGGCACGGTTCGTCTCCTCGCTTCCTCGTGAACGTCTCGTGAACGAGACTCACAATCGCGCGGATCGCAGCGCAGGAGCGCCGGTTGGGCGGGATCGCCCGCGATCCGGACGGTTCTCCGCGAGTATAGGCGGGCGCCGGGGGAGCGTCCACGCGGAGCGGGGAGTTTTCCGTTGAGGGGGTTCGGAGGCCGGTGATACCCTCTGATGTTAGGGAAGGTGAGGTGCGGGGGGAGCAGATCCTCGAACGAGGGAGTGTCGTCGATGCCGCTGAAGTCGCTGAGCGAGACGGAGTACCGGGCCCTGGTCTCCCTGCTCGCCGACGATGACGTCAAGGTCCTGCACACGGTCTGGGAGCACCTGCTCGAGGTCGGTCCCCCGGCTCTGGTCTATCTCCGGGAAGCGTCCGAGGATCCCGATCCCAAGACGCGGATCCGCGCGCGCCACATCATGTCCCGGATCGTGCTCGAGGATCTGGAGCTGCAGTTCCAGTCTCTCGCGGCGCGGGAGGACGACAGCTTCAGCCTCGAGGACGGCGTGCTCACGATCGCCCGGATCGAGTACCCCGAGCTGGACCGGGACGAGTTCCGTTCCCGTCTGGATCGGCACGCCAAGGCCCTGCGCGAGCGGTTCCGCGGGAAGAGGAGGCCGGAGGACATCGTCCACGCGATGAACCGCTACCTCTTCCAGGAGCTGAAGTTCACCGGCAACAGCTCCGACTACTACAATCCGGACAACAGCTACCTGAACCGCGTGCTCGAGAAACGGACCGGCATCCCGATCAGCCTGTGCGCGCTCTACCTCCTGCTCGCCGAGCGGCTCGGTCTCCCCGTGCGGGGAATCGGGCTTCCCGGTCATTTCCTCGTCAAGTACGAGGTCCCGGGAGTGGAGATCTACATCGATCCCTACAACGGCGGCAAGCTCCTCACGCGGCGCGACTGCGTGCAGTACCTCACCGGGGCGGGCTACTACCTCAAGGAGGAGTACATCGCTCCGTCGACGAGCCGCGACATCGTCATCCGCATGCTCCGCAACCTCGTGCTGATCTACTCGAAGCAGCAGGACAAGGGGCGCGTCCGCCGGCTCACGCACTACGTCGAGATCTTGCAGACCCGCGAGAAGACCCGCTAGCCGTTCGCGCCTAGCGGCGCGGGAT
>WJJW01000070.1 GCA_014729455.1 Candidatus Eiseniibacteriota bacterium | reverse complement strand
GCGGGGCGATTCTCGAAACGATCGTTCGTCACGAACGAGGCGAACACGAAGCAGACCCCCGCGACCAGGGCGATCATCACCCCGTCGATGACCGAGTCTCCCCCCTTCCAGACCATCACGCGCGCGATCCCGTAGCCGGCGACGTACGACATGATGAAGGCGACGACGTAGTTCATCGGCTTCGCGTCTGCCTGGATCTGCTCGGCGGTCTTCCCGATCGCGCGCATCCACGCCTTGCCGAAGACCACCGGCGAGTACCAGAGCGCTCCCAGAACCATGTAGGCGACCGCGCCGATCAGCACGGCCAGGTAGTTGACCCCCTGTGACATCTCGGGCATTCCGGATTCCTCCCTGTCTGCGTTCCCCGCGGCCGGGAAGAGGAAGCCGGAAGACCGCGCCGGCGTCAAGAGAAGTCGGGCGGGGGAGGGCCTCCCGTTCCCCCGCCCGTCACGCCGCGCGATCCGGCCGCGGCGCTACTTCGTCAGGACCGCCTTGCGGGTGTAGGTGATGCCCGCCGCGCGGAGCCGGTAGAAATAGGTCCCGGCGGACACTTCCCGTCCCGCCTCGTCCCGCCCGCTCCAGGTGATCTCGTGGCGTCCGGCACCGACCGTGCCGTCGACGAGGGTGCGGATCCGCCGGCCTTGGAGATCCAGGACCTCCAGGAGGACCCGGTCGGCGTGCTCCAGCTCGAAGGAGAACGTCGTGGCCGGGAAGAACGGGTTGGGACGGGCCGGGTGGAGTTTCGCGCCCTCCCGCGCGGGAAGGTCGGCGACTCCGGTCGGCCAGTCGACCACGAACGAGTAGTGGGCGTCGGGCTCCGTACGCGGCATTCCCTCGCGGCGTCCGGACCAGTCGGCAGCGTGGACGTAGTAATCGACCACCGTCCCCGAGGGCTGGGCGGGAATTGCGGCGACGTACCAGTCGGGATCCTCGTCGGGAGCGAGGACGGTCGCGTTGAACGACGGCGGCGGACTGCCGTCGGGGTAGGCACGCCAGTGGACCAGCAGCGAGTCGGTCTTCAGACCCGCTTCGCTCCGGTCGTCGATCAGCGCCCGGATCGGGATCGGCCCGTACGTCGACCATTCCACGATCGGGAAGTGTCGGACGTACAGCATCTCCCGGTCCGCGACCCCCTTGGCGCGGCAGTGGAGCGCATCGTCGGTCAGCCATCCGCTGTGGGAGAAGCCGAGGACCTCGTAGCCCGGCATGGCGTCGCGGTACGCCTGCAGGGCCGCCTCGTCGTCATCGGCATCGTCGAACGTCGGGACCAGGACCTTGTCGTTGAGGATCAAGCAGTTCGTGTAGCTGGCGACCCCGCCGTTGGGGATCGGCTGGCAGAACACGCGCACCACCTCGTAATTCCGGCCCGTGCTGCTGATCAGCGAGGAGATCAGCGTCGCATTCTGCTCGAGCTCCGGATAGTCGCCGTGGTTCGAAGAGACCTCCTTCATGATCACGGTCTCCTCGTCGAGGAGCTTCGCCCAGGTGTCGATATGGTGGATCCCGGTGTTGCTGATGTCCGGTACGACGTTGTAGGTGGACAGACCGTAGTAGTCCTGCATCAGCGCGAAGATCTCCTGCTCGCCCATGTGGTCGTTCTCGTCCCAGACGAGGTCCGTCGAGAAGGAGATCCCGCAACCGTCGGTCATGTAGTTGCCGCCCGTGTGCCAGAGGTCGTGCGAGTAGACGGGGATTCCCCAGTGGGCGCCGCACTCCAGCGGGATGTCGTTGTCGTCGGGCCGCCACGGCCGGTTGTAGGTATGGTTGATGATCGCGATGTCGCCCGCGCCGTCGAAGACGAACCAGGGTCCGTAGTCGCGGGTCCAGATCGAATTGTTCGCCGCCACGATCCAGTCGACTTCGGCAGGGTCGATCCCCTGGGACTGGAAGTTGTTCCGGGCGGTGTTGTAAGAACTGGAGGAAACGACGACGGAGAGGATCACGTCCTCGTTCATCTCGCGCAGCAGGTCGTACGGGAGGCCGAGCGGGTAGCGGATCAGAACGCCGGTCATCGGGTCGAACTCCGCGACGTTGCGGATCGGCTGGAGCGGGGGTGGGTCGTTGCGTCGGCGGGGAAGCGCGGTCCCCTCGTATGCTTCCCGCTCCTCCGGCGTCTCCCAGCGCGGCAGGAGCCGCTCGATCCCGTCGACGTCCCATTCCCAGTCCTCGGACGGCTGAATCCGGATCTCCTCGGCGACGGAGAGTCCGGTGAGGGCCGATCCGAGAAGCAGCAACCCTATGCCGATCAGCAGTTTGTGGGGCATTCGCTCCCTCCGGAGGCAATGACGGTCCGATCCTGGGGCCGACACGAAAGCAGGATCGATTATAGCAGACCGGGATGCCGGTCGTCTTTGACCGCCTCCCAGGCTCTGCTAGGGTGGATCGTTCGTCGTCTATCGGCGAAGCCAGGAGGTCCGATCATGATCCACTCGATCCCCGCGAGCATCGGCCGCCTCGCTACCGCCTCGTTTCTCTTGTTCGTTGCCACGCCGCGCGTCACGCCCGCAGAACCGCTCGGTCCGGTCCTGGAGTTCCTGGGCCACCGGTATGCCCTCGGGCGGGGAGGTGCGGCGTTCGACCAGATCGCCTTCCATCCGACCGACCGAACCATCGCCTCCTACGGCAAGATCCGGGATCTCTGCGGTGAGCCGATTTCCGACGGTCCATCGGACGGCACCGGTCTCTGTTACGACTTCGTGACCGGGGATTACCTCGCCACCGACCTCGCTGGGGTAGTGGTCCGCTGGGAGGGCGACGCGATCGCCGACACGCTCTTCGCGGTTCCGCCGACGTTCGAGGTCCCCGGGTGGGGCCCCGACTCGCTCGTCTCCGCGAGAGGAATCGCCGCCGATGAAACGCACGTCTTCCTCGTGGACGCGGGTCCCGACCCGGGAGAGATCGGATCGGGGGTCTGGTTCAAGTTCGCGCGGGACGGCACTCCGATCACCTCATCGAGGCTGACCGACTTCGATGAGCACCTGGACATGGATCCCGACGCCCTTCTCGACGGTCTGGCTTACGTGCCCGAGAACTCCCCCGTCGCGCCGGGGCTTCTGCTCGTCGCCCTGGAGCACAGCGGGATCCACGTGATCGACACCGACGGCTGGTTCGTCGACAAGATGCTCTGGAGCGAACAGGGGATCGGTGACGGGATCAAGCCGGACGCGTTCGCCGGGATCACGATCGATCCGACCAACGGCGATCTCTACATGACCGACAATGATCGCACCCTGGCCCAGGTCTGGACGCGACTGGGATCGGTGGGCGAGCCGGTCTCATACGTCGTCTGCCAGTCGTACGAGGAGGCCTTTCTCCAGCATCCGGCTCCCGACTGCAATCGACCCCTCTGGCGACCGTACGCGGGCGCTTTCGAGGATCCACCCGGCACGTTTTTCGGGCTCGCCTATCGATCTTCCGACCGACTGGTCTACGGGATCAATTTCAACGACGGCAAGCTGTACACGTTCGATCCGCGCGAGGGGGACCTGGACGAGGTCGGCTCCATCGGCGTCGAAGGCTGCTGGGGTCTAACGTTCGACGAGGAGCGGGACCTTCTCTACGTCGGCGAGGAGCTGAGCGGAGACGTGCGGATCCACGCGGTCGATCCGTCGGCATTGACCCGCACCCCCCTTGCCGAGACCGTCGGATTCTACACGACCGATCTGGCCTTCGATCCTTCGAGCGGATCGATCTACGGCGTTGCGTGTGGAGCCGAGGAGCCGCAGCTCATCCGGATCGATCGGAACACGGGGGCCGGGACCGCCGTCGGGCCGACGGCATGTACCAGCGGTCTCGCGTTCGATCCGGTGAGCGAGCGGCTCATCGGGATCGAGGCGAGCCCGCGGATGCTATGGAGCATCGACCCGACGACCGGGGAGGCGGAGGAGCTCGGAGAGCCGGTCCAGCAGACGGGATTCGAGGGACTGGCGACCGTCACCGTCCCGGCGGAAGGACCGACTTCCGTGGAGCCGCGATCCGACGGCAGGAGTGCCGTCTCACTGTCGCTGTCTCCCAATCCGTTCCTCGATGGATGCTGGATCCGGCTCGTCCTGGACCGGCGACAATCGGTCCGGATCGCCATCCACGACGCGAGCGGCCGGCGCGTGAAGGCTCTCCGGGAAGGGCTCCTTCCCGCGGGGGTGCACCGGGTGCGGTGGGATGGGAGAGACGGTGACAGGCGACCGGTGTCGCCGGGGATCTACCTCGTTCGGATCCGGACCGAGCAGGGAACGACGTCCCGCAAGCTGGTCCGTCTGAGGTGAGAGGGAATTGAGGAGGTGCACGTGAGCCTACGCGGGATCGCAGGGGGGGCGGGGGAGGCCATCACGGCCTTTCTGGGGGACAATCCGTTCCAGAAGGCCGCGGCGGTGTCGTACTTCACGCTGCTTTCGCTGGCCCCGCTGCTGCTCGTCACGATCGCGATCGCCGGGCTCCTGTTCGGAGAGCGGGCGGTTCAGGGGCGAATCGTCGAAGAGATCCGGGGGCTCGTGGGGGTCGAGGGCGCGACCGTCATCCAGACCGTCATCAAGAGCGCCAGCGGACCCGGCAAGGGGCTCCTCTCCCTCACGATCGGGCTCGTGACCCTGTTCATCGGCACCACGACGGTCTTCGTCCAGCTCCAGACGGCGATGAATCAGATCTGGGGCGTGCGGACCGCTCCGCAGAGGAACCGGATCTGGGCGTTGCTCCGCGCACGCCTGATCTCCCTGACCACGGTGCTGGGGGTCGGTTTCCTGCTGCTCGTCTCCCTGATCATCAGCACGGGTTTGACCGCCCTCGGAGATCTGCTCCACGGCCAGAACCTCGAGAACCTCGCTTTCTGGAGGTGGGTGGACGTGGGGGCCTCCCTGTTCATCATCACGCTCCTGATCGCGATGATGTACAAGGTCCTCCCCGACGTCCGGATCGCCTGGCGGGACGTCCTGTTCGGCGCGGCGGTCACCTCGGTCCTGTTCACGCTGGGCAAGCATCTGATCGGCCTGTACCTGGGCCGCGCGAGCATCGGGTCGAGCTACGGAGCGGCGGGGTCGTTCGTGGTCCTCATGGTCTGGGTCTACTTCGCGGCGTTGATCTTCTTCCTCGGCGTCGAGATCACCGAGGTCAAGGCGCGTCGATCGGGGCGTCCCGGCTCACCGAACCGGTGGTCGGTTCGGCAGCCGACGGGGAACGGAAACGGCGAGAATCAAGGAGACTGAGAGAGAGCCGCCGGCGGTCGCCGGCGGCTTCTCGAAAGATGGAGGAACGTTCAACCCTCGCGGGTCGCATTCGTCTCACACCTCGCTCGGACGCTCCGGTGGCGTTTCCTCGGATATCGTGCTGACCACCTCGGCCACCGTCTCCTTCGGAAGCCCGCCGTGCGCCAGGTCGGCGAGCGCCAGGACGCCGACGGCCTTGTCGTCCGAGTCGGTCACGAGCAACCGGCGCACCCTCGCCTCGCGCATCATCTTCGCGGCGTCCGCG
Organism: Candidatus Eiseniibacteriota bacterium; assembly: GCA_014729455.1. Classification (GTDB taxonomy): domain Bacteria; phylum Eisenbacteria; class RBG-16-71-46; order CAIMUX01; family VGJL01; genus WJJW01. The sequence continues at coordinate 13,694 of WJJW01000070.1, read as the reverse complement.
ACCTCCTGATCCTCGTGGACCGAGGCGATCGGAGTCGTCATGACGTCGCTGGTGCGGCTCTTTTCCGGGTCGTCCCCGTTCGCGAGGCTGCGGATCACGAGGTCGCGATCGGTCACGAACCCGACGATCTTCTTCTCCTCGACGACCGGAACGCCTCCGAGATCGCGATCCCGAAGGACGCTCGCGGTCTCCCGGATCGTCGAATCGGGTCGAACGAACGCGACCTGCTCGGACATGATTTCGCGTACCTTCATTGCCACGCCTCCCTTCGGCCCTTCTGCGCACGGGCTTGGAAGTCGGTCGATTTGCGATTTCTGCCGGGATCCTATCGGCGGCGTGGAGGGGCTCCAATAGGGGCGAGGCGTGCGTGCAGGTCGATCTTCGCCCGGTAGGCGGGTCGGGGTTGTCCCCAGATCAGAGGGTCTCGACCCAGCGGACGGCCCGGCGGATCAGCTCGTTGTTGTTCGACAGGCCGAGCTTGACCTTGATCTTCTCCCGGTGCGTCTCGATCGTCTTGACGCTGAGGTTCAGGCGGTCGGCGATCGTGCGGGTCGTGAGGCCGCGGCCGATCAACTCGAAGACCTCCATCTCCCGGTCGGAGAGCGAGTCGATCCCGCCGAGGTCCGCTTCTTCGGCCGATCCCTGGACGACCCGGTTCAGCAGCAGCTCGGACATCTCGTCGCTGAGGTGGATCTTCTCGTCGAGGACGCGCCGGATCGCGACCACCACCTCCTCGGACGGAGAGGACTTGTTGACGTACCCCTTCGCGCCCGCACGGAGGGCGCGCTCGGCGTAGAGCTTCTCGTCGTGCATCGAGAAGACGAGCGTGGAGACCTCCTCGTGCGAGGCCTTGATCTGCTTGATCAGCTCGATCCCGTTTCCACCGCCCAGCGTGATGTCGACGATGGCGAGATCCGGTGGATCCTCGGCGATCCGCTTCAGCGCCGTCGCGGCGTCCGCCACGCGGCCGCAGATCTCGAGATCGGGCTCGAGCCCGATCAAGGCGGCCAGGCCGTCCCGGATGATCGGATGGTCGTCGACGACCAGAATCCGGGCTTTCTTCTTCGTCATCGGGCGATCCCCCATGGGTTGCTGCCAGCATACTGCAGGGAGGAGCAGGAGTGCACCTGATGGGACCGATGTGAAGGCGCCCTCTACGGTGGAGGAAGACAAGGGAGGGAGTCATGCAGATTCGATTCGACCAGCTCAGAGGACGCTCGATCGCGGCCGTGGACGGCGACATCGGCAAGGTCGACGAGTTCTTCTTCGACGACCGGAGCTGGAAGCTCCGCTACCTCGTGGTCGACACCCGCAAGTGGCTGCCGGGACGGAAGGTGCTGATCGACCCAAGCGCGCTGAAGCCGCCGCATCCAGAGGAAGGGGCGCTGCCGGCCGACCTGACGAAGCAGAAGGTCAAGGAGAGCCCGGACATCGACACCGAGAAGCCGATCTCGAGGCGGGAGCAGGCCGATCTCCACGTCCACTACGGGTGGCCGCTCTACTTCGGCGGGGGGTCCCTCTCGAGCGCCCGGACGCACGGAACCAGTCCGGAGGCGACCGCGTCCGGCGTGAGGGAGGACGAGGCGCCTCCGTCCACGACGCCGGGGACGGGGGACGCCGAGGCCGAGGAGGCCGACCCGCACCTGCGCAGCGCGAAGGAGGTCGAAGGGTACGCCGCCACCGTTGCGGACGCGGAGGTCGCCCGGGTCCGCGACTTCGTCATCGATACGGATTCCTGGGAGATCCGCCGGCTCGTCTGCCGGAAAGAGAAGCAGGATGGCGATCGAGAGGTGACCGTTCCGGTGGACGTGGTGCAGAGCATCCACTGGACCTCGGCCCAGGTCCGCCTCGATCCGGAAGCGAAGGACCGGTTCTGAGGCGGCTCGGCAAAGCCCGCGGCGGGCGCCGGGCGGTCAGGCGGTCCGGCGCCTCGCCGTCTTCCGGGTCGACTTCCTGGCGGTCTTCTTGCGGGCCGGAGACTTCTTGCGGGTCGTTCGCTTCGTCGTCTTCGCGGTCGTCTCGGACTTCTTGCGTGGAGCGCGTTTGGTCTTCCGCTTGGTGGTCCGCTTGGTGGTTCGCTTCGAGGTCTTTTTCCGCGTGGTCTTGGTTTTCTTCCGCTCGGCCGCTTCCTCGAGAAGGCTGACGGCGGTCCCCATCTCGATCTGCGCGGGATCGGTATCGCGCGGCAGGCTCGCGTTCAGCTTCCCGTCGGTCACGTACGGTCCGTAGCGACCCTCGCAGACCTCGATCTCCTTGCCCGTCTCCGGATGGGATCCGAGGGCCTTGACCACCCGCCTCCGCGATCGCCTCGGCTGCGCCAGGAGGGCGAGCGCCTCTTCGAGGCTGACCGAGAAGACCTGATCGATGTCGCCGAGGCTGCGGTAGTTCTTGTCCCGCTCGACGTAGGGGCCGAACGGGCCGATGCTGGCCCGAACGGGTTTCCCCGACTCGGGATCCTCGCCGATCACCCGAGGAAGCGAGAGCAGCTTCAGCGCGTAGTCGAGCGAGACGTCCTCGCGTGTGGTTCCCCGCTTCAGGCTGACCCGCTTCGGCTTCTTCTCTCCGTCGGTCTCGCCGAGCTGCACGTACGGGCCGTAGGGCCCGATCAGGACGTAGATGTTCTCTCCCGTTTCGGGATGCTGCCCGATCGGCTCGTTCGCCTTCGATCGCGCCTCGAGCAGCTCGAGGGCCTTCGCCAGGGTCAGCTCGTCGATCAGCAGGTCGACGGGGATCGGCGCCGTCTGCGCCTCGTCCCCCTCGCCGCACTGAAGGTAGACGGTGTTCCGTCCGATCCGGACCGTGACCGGCCATCCTTCCTGCGGCGCGTCGCCGATCTCGATCGCCGGGAAGTCGATGTTCGGAAGCTCCGCCTCGATCTTCTCGACGAGCCCCCGACTCCCGTTGCCGCTGCCGCGGTAGAAATTCTCGAGGAACTCGACCATGTCGACCTCCCCCGAGGCGATCTCGTCGAGCGACTCCTCCATCTTCGCGGTGAAGGCGACGTCGACGTAGTGCTCGAAGTGGCGGCGCAGCAGGTGGACCACGGCCATCCCGACGAACGTCGGGATCAGCGCGCTGCCCTTCTTCACGACGTACTGCCGCTGCTGGATCGTCGAAATCGTCGGCGCGTAGGTGGACGGCCGGCCGATCCCCTCCTCCTCCAGCTTCTTGACGAGGCTGGCCTCGGTGTAGCGGGGCGGGGGGTTCGTCTCGTGGCGCAGCGGCTCCGCGCCGAGCACGCGGACCGGATCGCTCGGCCCGCCGACGGTCTGCCCCTCGGCGAACGGTGGAAGGATCGAGTCCTTGCCTCCGTTTCCGTAGATCTTCAGGAACCCCGGGAAGCGGACGGTCGAGCCGTTCGCCCGGAAGAGGTGGGGCGTCCCGTCGATCGTCGCCTCGAGGTCGACGGAGACCTTGTCGAGCCGCGCGTCGGTCATCTGGGACGCGACCATCCGGTTCCAGATCAACCGGTACAGCGCCAGCTCGTCCTTCTTCAGCAGCCGGGCCATCCGCTCCGGCGTGCGGCGCACATCGGTCGGCCGGATCGCCTCGTGCGCCTCCTGGGCTCCTTTGGACTTGGTCTTGTAGCGCCGCGGCTCGTCGTGGAACTCGTCCCCGAGCTCCTCGCGGATCCACGCGCCGGTCTCCCGCAGCGCCTTTTCGCTGACGGTCAGCGAGTCGGTCCTCATGTAGGTGATCAGACCTTCCCGCTCGCCGTCGCCGAGCTCGATCCCCTCGTAGAGACGCTGGGCGACCATCATCGTCTGCCGCGGGGACATGTTCAGCCGCGATCCGGCCGCCTGCTGGAGCGTCGAGGTCGTGAACGGGGGCGAAGGACGCTGCCGGACCTCCTTCTGCTCCACCCGCACGACTTTCCAGGGGACCTGCTCGGGGCAGTCCCGGGCGATCCGACGGGCGGTCTCCTCGTCGAGAAGGAGCGCGTCGGACCGGCTCTTGCGCTCGCCCGTCGTGGAATCGAAGTCCTTGCCGCTGGCGAGCTTGCGGCCATCGATCTCGATCAGGCTCGCCGGGAACTCGAGCTCCTTCGCGCCCAGCTTCGCCTCCACGTCCCAGTAAACGGCGGTCCGGAAGGCGAGCCGCTCCTCCTCCCGTTCCACGATCAGCCGGACGGCGACGCTCTGAACGCGGCCCGCGCTCAGCTTCGTGCGGACCTTCTTCCAGAGGACCGGAGAGAGGGTGTAGCCGTAGAGCCGGTCCAGGATCCGGCGGCTCTCCTGCGCGCGGACGAGCTTCATGTCGATCTCGCGCGGGTTCTCCAGCGCCTCGAGGATCGCCGAACGGGTGATCTCGTGGAACGTGATCCGGCCGACCGGGATCGTCGGCTTGAGCACCTCGAGGAGATGCCAGCTGATCGACTCGCCCTCCCGATCCTCGTCCGTGGCGAGCAGAAGCTTCTCGGCGTCTTTGACGAGTTTTCTCAGCTCGGCGATCGCCTTCTTGCTGTCGCGCGGGACGACGTAGGTCGGCTCGAACCCTTCCTCGGTATTGACGCCGAGACGGGCCCACGGTTCGGAACGGACCTTCTCAGGGATCTCGCTGGCGGTGCTCGGCAGGTCCCGGATGTGCCCGTAACTGGCCGCGACCTTGTAGTCCCGGCCGAGGAATTTCTCGATCGTCTTCGCCTTGGCGGGAGACTCGACGATGATCAGCTTCAACCGCGCATCCATCCTTCCTGGCCTTGGTGCCGTCGACCGGAATCCCGTTCGGTCCCCGACTCCCCTCTCCGAGCATCAGGGCAATATAGGGAACAGACCGGGACGGTTTCCAGTGGGGATCGACTCGGCGGTATACCCCATCGACCGGGCCGGATCCACCGCTTATCTTTCGACGCGCGCCACGTGGGGCTTGACCGCGGATCGGGGTCGGGTTGGGGATTTTTCCCAATCCATTGGGATCGAATCGGTTGGGTCGGGAAGATCAGCCCGAGCCCGGAATTGCCTCCTCTTCGAGCCGGGTGCGGACCTTGCCGGCGATCCCGGTCGCCCTCCGGGAGGCGGCTTCGAGGAGCTGCTTGGCGTTCGTCGCGGTCTCGGTGGCCCAGGCCCGGTCGGTGATTCCCGGCAGGTTGATCATCACATTGTCGTAGGCCCCCTCGGCGCAGGCGCCGGCGCAGAGAGCGGCGACCGCCGCGTCGCTCGCCGAGTTCGGGTTGCCCCGTTCGGCGACCACGTCGGCCAGATCCAGAACCGCCTCGCAGCGCGCGAGCACGCCGAGCGGGACCTCGATCGCTCCGCGGTTCGCCTCCTCCATCGCCTTCGCGCGGGCCGCCTTGTCCTCGTCGCTCTTCTTCGGAAGCCGCATCGCGGCCATGACGGCGTTGAACGCGTCGGTATCGCGGTCGACGTCGGCGAGGAACGCGTCCTTCAACCGCTGTCCTTCGGAGGCGACCCGATCCATCTCCTCGTACGCCTCCTCGAAGCCCTTCTTGCCGATCGTCAGGTTGGCGACCATCGCGGCGAGCGCCGCGCCGAGGGATCCGCAGACCGCGGCGACCGAGCCGCCGCCCGGAGCGGGGGAGTCGGTCGACAGCTCGTCGGCGAATCCTCGGATCGTCATGTCCACCAGACGGTTGCCGGTCTCGCGGATCCGATACTCGATGATCTTCTTCTCCGGATCGAACGGCGCGACCTCGTTGAGGCCGAGCGACTGGATCGCGATCTCGACGATCCGCTCCTCCGGGATCCCCGTCGATTGGCCCTGCTTGCGCAGGTAGTGGCGGCCGGCCATCAGCATCGCCTCGAGCGGAACCAGGCCGACGAGCTCGCTGCCGGTGACCCGGATGCCGTGCCGCTCTCCTTCCGCCGCGCATGTGTCGAAGGCGAGATGGATCGGCGTGACGTGGTAATTGGTGAGGTTGATCGAGACCTGGGCGCGGCGGTACTCCGGGATCTCCCACCCGACGGCGCGGCACTCGCGCAGCAGCCCCGGGTTGTAGACCAGCTTGCCATCCTCGTCCCGGATGGCGGTTCCGTCCGGGGTCCGCTTGATCCTCCCCTTCTCCCGGACGCTCAAGGCGATCTGCGTGGCGAGCTTCCGGTTCGGGGAGTTGATGTTGACGTTGTAGGCGATCAGGAACTCACGGGCCCCGATCGCGGTGGCGCCGGCCTTCGCGTTGAATTCCGCGGGGCCGAAATCGGGTTTCCACTCCGGCTGCTTCAGCTTTTCGGAGAGCGCCTCGTACTCGCCCACCCGGACGTCGGCCAGCGACCTCCGCTCGGGGCGGGAGGCGGCGTTCTCGTAGAGGTAGACCGGGATCGAGAGCTCCCGGCCGACCCGTTCGCCGAGTTGGCGGGCGAGCTCGGCGCACTGCTCCATCGTGATCCCGCTGACGGGGACGAAGGGGCAGACGTCGGTCGCCCCCATGCGCGGATGGGCCCCGCGATGCTTGGACATGTCGATCCGCTGCGAGGCGGTCCGGATCGCGCGGAACGCGGCCTCGACGACCGCATCGGGAGGGCCGACGAAGGTGACGACGGTTCGGTTGGTATCCGCCCCGGGATCCACGTCGAGGAGGCGCGCCCCCTCGACCCCTTCGATCTCGCGCGTGATCGCGTCGAGAACGGCCCGATCCCGACCTTCGCTGAAATTGGGAACGCATTCGACCAGAGCGGACATCCTCACCCTCCTTTCCCCTCCCTGAAGCTGGATCCGAGGCTACGGGGCGGGCGGCGGAGCGGTCAAGACGGCACGCGGCGGCGGCGCGGGAAGCGGAAGCGCGGTACGCTGAAGGCGGGACGGCCAGGAGGAGGGAGCGCCCGGTGGCCAGCGAACGGGTCTGGATCTGTTGGAGCGTTGCGTTATTCTGTCTGCTCGGGTGCGCGGGCGCCCCGCGACCGGGGCAGGATCCCGATCGGATCCCGCCCGCGACCGTCGAGTACTTGCCGGCGGTGATCGTCGACCTCGATCCGGAGGGTCGGACCATCACGGTCAAGGAGACGAACCGGTACGAGACGTGGCGCATCGTCGTGAGGGAGGATCGGGTCGTGCGGACGGCCGATGGATCTCCCGTCGGGATCGCCGAGCTGCGGATCGGGGACCGGGTGGAGGTACGCGGGATGTCCCGCGTGGCCGGACTGATCACCGCATACGAGGTCACGCTCGTGGAGCGTCGATTGGATCGGGAGGAGGGGATCTCCCCTCTCCCGGGAGGAGGAGGATCCCGATGAGCCGCACTCGAACCGTGCGCTGGTCCACGAGGGCCTCTCTTCTCGCATCCCTGCTGATGTTCGTTCTGCTGATCGTGGGGGTGCTGGCGGGGGGCTGCTCGAAGAAGACGAAGTCGGATCCCGAGGCGCCGCCGCCGGTCGGTCAGGAGACGGGCGAGCCTGGCAGCCTGGAGACCGAGTGGCGGTACGACAAGATCCCTTCTCCGCCGCTCGAGGGGACGCCGACGCGGATGCTCGTCTCGTTCGGGTTCGAGCGCGGGTCGAACAGCCTGAAGCAGGAGGCGATCGGCGCGACACGCGACGCGATCCGCAGACTGGAGGGCGAGTCGGACTTCCGGTTGGCGGCGGTCGGATTCGCCGACCGGGTCCAGGAGTCCGGAAACGCCGAGCAGCTCGGTCTCCGGCGTGCCGAGGCGGTCCGCGGATTCCTCTCGACTCTCGGCATCGGCCCGGAGCGGGTCGAGGTGAGCAGCTTCGGAGACGCCTACTCGATCGCCCGCGAGGACGAGAAGATCAAGCAGTCCCGCGAGCGGAAGGTCGAGATCTGGTTGGTGGAGTAGGGGGGGCTCGATCTGAACCGGCCGAGCGGATGACGGCGTGGTCTCTTCCCCCTTCGGCGCCGCGGAACGGGCGAGAGCAAAACGTCGGGGGTTGTGTCTAACCCCCGACGTTTTGTGCTCTGGTCAGTATGGATCAGATGACGAGGGTACGGGTGCTCCGGATCATCAGGTCGATGGGCATCGTGCGCCCCTCGGACCTCGAAGCGCGCGGCATCTCGCGGAGCGTTCTCTATCGGCTGCTACGCGAGGGGCTTGTGGAGCGCGTGGCGCGGGGAGTTTACACGACGGCCCGGCACGTCCCCACGGCGGAGCACACGCTGGCGTACGTCGCGAAGCGTGTGCCTTCAGGGGTCTTCTGTCTCCTGACCGCTCTCCGGTTCCACGAGTTGACGACTCAATCCCCGGCCGATGTCTGGGTCGCGCTCCCCGAGAAAGCGCGGAAACCCAGGCTCGAGAGCCCGCGCCTGCGAGTGGCAAGGTTTTCCGGCCCCGCGTTCTCCGAGGGGATCGAGGTCCACCAGATCGAGAAGGTGGAGGTGCGCGTCTATTCTGCCGCGAAGACGGTGGCCGATTGTTTCAAATACCGCAACAAGATCGGCATCGATGTTGCCGTCGAAGCGCTTCGCGACTTCAGTCGGCGGTACCGAGGCGGAGCGACCGACCTCGCGCGGTTCGCGCGGATCTGCAGGGTGACGCGCGTCCTGCAACCTTATCTGGATGCGATGGCATGAGTTCAGGAAGGAAGAACATGGCCGCCTCCGTGGCGGCCCGCCTTCTTCAGCAGGCTCGGCTCGGGGGCGACGAGTATCAGACGCTCCTGACCTCCTATGCACTCGAGCGCCTCCTCTACCGTCTCGGAAGATCGGGGCTTCGTAATCGGTTCATTCTCAAAGGCGCAATGCTCCTCCGGCTCTGGTCGGAGCGACCCTACAGGGCGACGAGAGACCTCGATCTTCTGAGGCGGGGAGCTGGGACAGACGAGACGATTCGGAGCGATCTCGAGAGGATCATCTCCATTCCCGTCTAGCCGGATGGCATCGACTTCGACGGCAAGTCGATCCGCCTCGAGGCGATCCGGGCGGAGGAGGACTACGCGGGTGTCCGGGCCAATCTGATCGCGGGTTGCGGGCGAGCAAGGCTTGGGCTGCAGATCGACCTCGGCCAGGCGGACTCGGTGTGGCCGCCTCCGGAGTCTCATCGTTACCCTTCCCTGCTCGATCTTCCCGAGCCCGAGATTCTGGCATATCCACGGGAAGCGCTGGTTGCAGAGAAGCTCGAGGCGCTCGTCGTCCTGGGAGATCGGAACAGCCGGATCAAGGACTTCTTCGATCTCCACTATCTTGCAGCGACCTGCCGCTTCGATCGCGGGACGCTGGTCGAGGCCGTGCGTCGAACGTTTGATCGTCGGAGCACCCCGTATCCATCCGACACGCCCATCGGTCTCACGAGGGCCTACTGGGAGAATCCATCCCGTCCGGCCCAGACCCGAGCGTTCGCCCGTCGCGCCAGAATCGATCCGCCGGAGAAACCGGGGGAGACGTTCAGCCCCCTGCTCGAGGCGTTCCTGCTGCCGGCGCTCGAGGATTTCCGCCGGGATCGAGCGAAGGAAGGGAGCTGGGAACCCGGGGGTCCGTGGCGCTGACCCCACCGGCCACCCGGACCGCGTTCACATCCTGCCGACCCTCTCCAGCCGCCGCGCCGCCTCCTCCAGGACCGCGTCCTCCTTCGCGAAGCAGAACCGCAGCCACCGATCCCCCTCGTCGCCGTCGTAGAAGGCGCGTCCGGGGACCGCCGCGACGCCGGCGGTGTCCAGCAGCTTCCGGGCCGCGGTCCGCGCGTCGCCCCAGCCGAGCCGGGAGACCTCGGCCATCAGGTAGTAGCACCCTTCCGGGATCAGCGGGCGCATCCCCGCCGCCTCGACCGCGCGGGCGAGGAGATCCCGCTTGCGCTGGTAGCTCTCGCGCAGCTCCACGTAGTAGGACCGGCCGACGCCGAGCCCGCGCGCGGCGCCGTACTGCAGCGGTGTCGGGGCGCAGACGTAGAACGCGTCGTTCACCACGCCGATCCGGCGCGCGATCTCCGGCACGGCGACGACGTAGCCGAGCCGCCATCCGGTGATCCGGAAGGTCTTCGAGAAGCCGGAGATCGTGATCGTCCGTTCCCGCATCCCCGGCAGCGTCGCCAGCGAGACGTGCTCGTTGCCGTCGTAGAGGTAGTACTCGTAGATCTCGTCGGTGATCGCGAAGAGATCCCGCTCGACGCAGAGCCGCGCGATCCGCTCGAGCTCGTCGCGCCGGAACACCTTCCCGGGCGGGTTGGCCGGGTTGCAGACGACGATCGCCTTGGTCCGGTCGGTGACCGCCGCGGCGAGGGCGTCATCGTCGATCGCGCAACGATCCCCCTGCATCCGCACGGCGATGGGCGCGGCGCCGAGGCCGATCAACGCGTTGCGGTGGTACGGATAGTACGGCTCGAAGAGGATCATCTCGTCGCCGGGATCGAGGAGCGCCATCGCCGCGGCCGTGAACCCGCCGGTCGCGCCCGCGGTGACGACCACCTCCGTCTCGGGGTCGCACGCGAGCCGGTTGTCGGCGCGCATCTTGCGCGCGATCGCCTCGCGCAGCTCCGGGATCCCCTCCTGCGGGGAGTAGGTCGAGTGGTGGGCGCGGATCGCCTCGATCGCCCCTTCCTGGACCAGCGGGTGGGTCGGAAGGTCGCTCAAGCCCTGCGCGAGGTTGATCCCTCCGACCGCGCGGCAGGCGCGGGTCATCGCGCGCAGGTCGGACTGCGTGAAGTCGTCGAGACGCCGGTTCATCCGCGGGGACATCGCCGCCTCCTCAACGGGTCCCGGCGATCCGATCGACGGCGAGCAGGGTCGCGTCGATCTCCTCGTCGGTGGTGAAGACCCCTGGAGCGAGTCGAACCGTGCCGTCCGGGAACGTTCCGAACGCCCGGTGCGCGGAGGGGGCGCAGTGGAGCCCGACCCGGCAGAGGATCCCGAAGTCGGCGTCGAGCCGGCGGCCGATCTCGGACGGCGGGAGCCCTTCGATCGTGATCGAGACCGGGGCCATCTGCCGTTCCGCATTCTTCGTGCCATGGACGCGGACCCCGCCGATCGCCATCAGCCCGTCGATCAGCCTGCGGACCGCCTCGACCTGGCGGGCGCGGATCGCGTCGATCCCGCGTTCGCGGATCCATCCGATCCCGGCGGTCAGTCCGGCCAGACCGGCGGCGTTGAGCGTTCCCGCCTCGAACCGGTCGGGGAGGAACGGCGGTTGCTGCTCCTCTTCCGACCGGCTTCCCGTTCCGCCGTGCTTCAGCGGACGCATCGTCTCCGCGTCGACCCGATCCCCCAGGAGGAGTGCGCCGGTTCCGGTCGGGCCGAGGAGCCCCTTGTGGCCGGTGATGGCGAGCAGGTCGATCCCGTCCCTGTCGACGTCGATCGGCTGCGCGCCGGCGGTCGTCGCCGCATCGACCAGGAGGAGGAGCCCCCGGTCGCGCGCGATCCGGCCCGCCTCCCGGATCGGAAGGATCGTGCCGACGACGTTCGAGGCGTGGGTCAGGACGATCCCCTTCGTGGCCGGGCGGATCGCCCGGTCGATCTCGGTCGGGTCGAGCGTGCCGTCGGGATCGCAGGGAACCGCGGTCGATGTCACGCCTTCGGCCTCGAGGGCCCGGAGCGGACGCATCACCGAGTTGTGCTCCACCGCGCTCGTGACCACGTGGTCCCCGGGCGCGAGGAGTCCGAACAGGGCCAGGTTCAGCGACTCGGTCGCGTTGGCGGTGAGGACGACGCGGAGCGGATCCGCCAGCCCGAAGAGGGCGGCGATCGCCTCGCGCGCCTCGTGGACCGTCCGGGCGGCGTCGATCGAGCGGCGGTGCCCCGACCGGCCCGGGTTCGCGTTGCGGCGCTCGAGATGCGCCACGATCGCCTCGGCGACCTCCGGCGGCTTCGGGTGCGAGGTCGCCGCGTTGTCGAGGTAGATCGTGCGCTCCGGGTCCGGCATCGAGACGCTCCTTGGTCCAGCCAAAGCCAACCGGCCATGATGGCGAAGCGACGCGCAGGGTGTCCACAGCGGGAAGCGGGCGAGTTGACACGTTGCCCAGCGGCGGCGTAGCCTCTTGCGCGGTGGTCTGTTGACGGGATGGGACCGGGGAGGGGGAGATGCCGAGGACGATCGGAATCCGCCGCGAGGACAAGAACGAGTGGGAGCGGCGGGTCCCCTTGATCCCCGAAGATCTGGCCGCGCTGCAGCGGGAGCTGGGACTGCGCGTCCTCGTCCAGCCATCGGCCAACCGCGCGTACGCCGATCACGAGTTCATGGAAGCGGGGATCCTGGTCCAGGAGGACCTCGATCCCGCCGAGATCGTCTTCGCGGTCAAGGAGGTCCCCGTCGAGCTGCTGCAAGAGGGGAAGACGTACGTCTACTTCTCCCACGTCATCAAGGGCCAGTCGTACAACCTGCCGATGCTTCAGCGCCTGCTGGATCTCGGCTGCAGCCTCGTCGACTACGAGCGGATCCTCGACGACCGGGGCCGGCGACGGATCTTCTTCGGCGTCCACGCCGGCTACGCCGGGATGATCGAGACGCTGCGTTGCCTCGGGACACGCTGGGCGGCCGAGGATCGGACGACGCCGCTGGCGGAGGTGCGGCCAGCGTATCGCTACGAGAGCCTCGAGGCGGCGATGGCGCATCTGCGGTCGATCGGCGAGCGGATCGCCGGCGGGGAACTGGATCCCGGACTGCGTCCGATCGTCGTCGGGATCGCCGGATACGGCAACGTCTCGCGCGGCGCCCAGGAGATCCTCTCGTGCCTGCCGGTCGCCGAGGTCTCTCCGGCCGATCTCGCTTCGGCGGCGATCCGCCGGGAGGACGGCCCGGTCCTGCTCAAGGTCGTCTTCCGCGAGGAGGACATGGTCCGTCCGAAGGAGGGGCGCTTCGACCTCCAGGACTACTACGAACGTCCGGAACGCTACGAGGGCCGGTTCGCCGATTACCTTCCCCACCTCGACGTGCTGGTGAACACGACCTACTGGGACGAGCGGTACCCGCGGCTGGTGACGAAGCGATGGGTCGGGGAGCACTATCGGGAACGGGGCGCCGCCCGGTTGGCCGTGATCGGGGACATCAGCTGCGACATCGAGGGAGGGATCGAGCCGACGCTTCACGTCACCCGGCCCGACGAGCCGTGCTTCGTCTACGATGCCGGGGCCGACGCGGCGGTGCCCGGTTCGGCCGGGCCCGGTCCGGCGATCATGGCGGTCGACAACCTTCCCTGCGAGTTCTCGCGGGAGGCGTCGATGGCGTTCAGCAATGCGCTTCGCGGGATGGTCGATCCCCTTGCGCGCGCCGACTGGGGAGCCGAGTTCAAAACCCTGGAGCTGCCCGCATCGCTGAAGCGGGCGGTCATCGTGCATCGGGGGGACCTGACGCCTCCTTACGAGTATCTGAGACGGCACTTGGCTCCGTGAGAGCCGGGCGGTGAAAGGGAGGAGAGAATGAAGAAGGTACTGGTCCTGGGAGCCGGGCTGGTCGCGCGGCCGTTGGTGCGCTACCTCCTCGACAAGGGGCACTCCCTCACGTGCGCGAGCCGTACGGTCTCGAAGGCCGAGAATCTGATCGACGGACACCCGAACGGGAGAGCGATCGAGCTGAACCTGAAGGACGAGACGAAGCTCGCCGAGCTGATCCGGGAGCACGATCTCTCGGTCAGCCTGGTGCCGTTCACGTTCCACCCGGTCGTCGCCCGGATCTGCATCGAGAACAAGAAGCAGATGGTGACGACGAGCTACGTCTCAGAGGAGATGCAGAAGCTCGACGGGCCGGCGAAGGAAGCCGGCGTGACGATCCTGAACGAGATCGGCGTGGATCCGGGGATCGACCACATGTCTGCGATGCGGATCATCGACGCCGTCCGGGCGAAGGAGGGCCGGATCGTCTCGTTC
>WJJW01000069.1 GCA_014729455.1 Candidatus Eiseniibacteriota bacterium | reverse complement strand
GATCGGGACGATCCGTTCGGCCGGGGGACCGGGCGGGATCGGGACGATCCGTTCCTCCGGGATCCGTCCGCGCAGCCAGCCGGCGATTCGCGGCTCGGCGAGGACCCGCGGCCGCGGCGGATCGGGCGAGGCGAGCAACGCCAGACCGAAGCCCCAGGCGCCGTCGACCTCGTCCCGCTCGCCGAAGTCGGTCAGGAGGATCCAGAGTTCATCGTGGAAACCGTGCATCGCGCCCGGGAAGGGCAGGAGCCGTGCCGGACGCGCTCCGTTCTAGGAGGCCGCCTCCGCCCGGGGCTACTTGCGCCCGGTGACCGGAGTGCGGCTTCGCTCGAGGATGTCGGTCAAGGTCTCGACCGTCTTGTCCCGCTGCGGATCGCTCAGCTTGAGGATCTCCTGCAGGGCGATTCCGATGTGCGGAATGTACTTCTGGATGTAGGAGCGCTTCTTCCCCTCGGCCTGCTCCCGCCGCCTCCGGTTGATATGCTGGCCGAGCTTCCGGCCGCACTCCTGCAGGGCGAGTCGGATCTCCTTCAGGATCTCCGGGTAATGGGCGATCGCCTCCTTGCTCTCGGAGGTGAACGGAACCCAGGCGGAGGCGAGGTGCACGATCAGGACCGCCGGCCCGGCCGGCAGCGCCCCCCGCGCCTGCGAGAGCTGGTAGCTCTTCCAGTCGATGGAGATCACCCCCTTGGTGATCGCGCAGGCGGACTGCTGGTAGAGCAGCGGGACCCGGTTCGCGTAGCGGAACAGGCTGACCGGCTCGTCGCCCGGGAGGTCTCCGCCGTAGGCGATCCCCGCCTCCACGAGGAACGGGTTGCCGCGATAGACGGCGGGGGCGCGGCTCACGACGGCGTGGAAGTCCGCCTCGACCTCCTGCCGCAGGGCCGACTCGAGCAGCTCCTCGCCGATCGGGACGATGCAGTTCGTCGGCGGAGCCATCAGCTTCACCTCGTTCATCGCCCGGTGCAGGCGCTCGGCCCCTTCCAGCGCGAGCTTCGCCGGGCGGGTCCGCTCCGGCAGCTCGGCGATCTCGAGGATCGAGTCGGCCGCCCGCGCCGAGACGCGGGAGAACTCGCTCTGGAGGAAGGAGCGGAGGTTCCGCGTGTCGCTCGCCTTCAGCATCTTCAAGAGAACGCCCAGCTCGACGCCGTAGGGGTGCGGCTTGATCTCCTTCGGCTCGGGCGGCAGCTCCTCGGTGACCCGTTCGAACAACATCGGCTCCGCCGGTTCCTCGCCGCTCGACGGCGGCTGGAAGACGATCCGCGCGTGCGGGTTCGCGATCGCGACCTGCCGGAGATACCCCTCGACCGAGTGGCGTCCCCGCTTGTAGGTCCCCGCCAGGGTGATCTCGATCCGGGTGCCGTGGTCGCACTGCCACTCGACCTCGCGGTCGACGAGGATCTCCGGGCGGTTGCGATGCGTGTCGATCCGGACCTCGAAGTAGTGGGCGGGTTGCCGAGGACCGGTCTTCGTGGCGATCCGCATCGGCCGGCCGCTGGTCAGCATCCCGTACATCCCCGCGGCGGAGATCCCGATCCCCTGCTGCCCCCGTGCCTGCTTGAGGGTGTGAAACTTCGACCCGTACAGAAGCTGACCGAAGATCTTGGGGACCTGCGCCCGCACGATTCCGGGTCCGTTGTCTTGCACGATGACCCGGTAGCGGTCCTCCCCTTCCGCGACGATCTCGACGAGAAGTTCCGGGGCGACGCCCGCCTCCTCGCAGGCGTCGAGGGCGTTGTCGACCGCTTCCCGGACGGTGGTCAAAAGCGCCTTGGACGGATTGTCGAAGCCGAGGAGGTGGCGGTTCTTGGCGAAGAACTCGCTGACCGAGATGTCGCGCTGCTTGGTCGCCAGCTCCTTCGCGGTCCGGCCGCGGGTCGCCGGCTTGCCGCGCTTCTGCTTGCGGGGCGCGCGCTTGGCCGGGCGGGGGGTGTTTTCCGCCTCGAAGGAAACCTCGAGCTGGTCATCGATCCTTCGTTCCGCTCTCTTCGCCACCGATGCGATCCTCCTCTTCGGTCTACGGACTGGATCCAACTGAACCAGAACGGATGGACCGCGCCAAGAAGGAATTTCCCGCCGCTCCGGCGAACCCGGAACGGTCGATCGGAATTCCCCCGTTGAAACGAGCGATGAACATACCGATTTAGATGTACTTTTCCTTTGACACGGAAACTTCTTGCACGAATACTCCGAAGAGATGTCGGATGTTCGATTCCGCACATCGACTGGACGCGGCTGTTGGCGTGGACGCACCCACGCCTAGTCAAAGGAGCGAACTACATGCCGAGAAAGAAGACAAAGAAGACGAAGGCCAAGTCGCCGGTACGCCGGCGCGCGCGGCTCGATCGTGCTGCACAGCAGCAGCGCGAAGTCGCGATCATCTCAGACCTGAAAGCGGGAGCGCTCAGCTATCGAAAGATAGCCCAGAAGCACGGGGTATCCCTCCCAACGGTGAATGCGAAGGCGAGAAAAGCGGGAATCACCCGGCCGAGGGGCCGGAGACCAGGATCGACGACCCGCACCGCGACCCGCACCGTCCCCACCCGCGCCGTCACGGTGGCTCATTCCGGCGCTTTCCAGGAAGCGTTCCGGGAGATGGTTCTCCACTACTATCCGACGATCTCGCTTGCCAAATTCGACCGCCTCGCGAAGCTGGTCGACCAAGCGATCCGATAGCGCACGCGACGACAATTCAAACCGATCGGTCCGGGGTGGACGACGCCTCCCGGCGTCACCCTGCACCCCGGACCGCCGCGGTTCTTCTTCGGCCACGGGCCGATTACTCCCCCACCCCGCCGACTCCTTGTTGGTCCTCCTCCCCCTCCGGACCGTAGAAATAGAGCAGCAACGTGTCGGAAGGACATTTCGGGCCGGAGAAATGGAGCACGGACGCGTCTCGACGGTGTTTCTGGGCCGTACCCTTTGACAGCGACGCGTCGTGCGCACAAGGTGCAGGCTCGAAACGCGGCACCGAGACGTTGGTGTCGTTCTTTAGGGGGCCAACTTGCCGTTCCGACGCGTTGCTGCCGGGGTTTCTCCCCTCATCCCGGGATCCGGACGCGTCTTTGTCGTCCTTTGCACGAATTGGTCTCCCCTCCAGCGCTTTCGGGCACGCCCCCGAGCCGTCGGTCCGTCATCCTGGACGGCCGCCACCGTACTTTGTCGGATGTAAGGACTTGCCCTGCGGGTAGCTGAGCCCTAGAATCGGTTTCGCCAAGCGTGGGGAGACGTCCTTGACGACCCCCGAAAGTCACCAGACCCGGCCCAGTCAACGTCAACCGGATTCCTGCGATGGGCCGACCGTGATGGAGACAGGCGATGACAAAGGCCGAGCAGGCAGCCGGAAACTTCGGGAGACTCTGTCTCCCGGGTGGCAAGTCTTTCACGTTCTGCCGACGGGCTCACCCCGCACCGGACAACCGATTCGCTCTGCAAGCCAATCGCGATAGACAAGACACGGTCGCGCGTCTATCTCATCACCCAGCCCGACCCAGCTCCGATATCTTCGATACGCAGGGCTGTCTACATCACGTTAGATGCCCGACATGAGTGCGTGCGTGCGTGCACCAGGTGAGGTGCTTCTTGTGAGGTTGAGAATTGGCACCCCAGCGAATGTGGAGTGACGTCGTGCGGAATGGTCCAGGACAGATGCAGACTATGCTCGATAAGTGG
>WJJW01000011.1 GCA_014729455.1 Candidatus Eiseniibacteriota bacterium | reverse complement strand
CTGCTGGCCGTGCCGGCAGGGCTGCTGGCGGCGCTCGGCCTGCTCCGATCGGCGAACGTCCCGCTCCGCTTCGTGTTCCCGTGGGGGGATCTCGCCGCGACCGTGTTGATCCTGCCCTCGGTCGTCTACGCGATCACCTGGCTGTTCGCCCGAAGAAGAGGGGAACGCTCCGGTCCCCTTCCCCTCGCCCGCTGGATCCTGATCGCCGCGCTTCCCCTTGCCGGGTCCCTCGCGCACGCGGAGCGCGCCGCGCCGGAAGTGTCGTGGGAGCCGCACACCGGCGTCGCGTTCGACGGGAGCCCGCTGCATGGCGATCTCGGGAGGATCCATGTTCCGGAGAACCGGAACGATCCGAGCGGGCGCACGATCGAGATCGCGTTCGTTCGCTACCGGACCGACCATCCCGATCCCGGTCCCCCGATCTTCTTCCTGGCCGGTGGTCCGGGGGGGGCGGGAACCGCCCTGTCCGGCCGGACGGCGACCCATCCGCAGCTCCGCCTCCTGGAGCACGCCGACGTCGTCGGCATCGACCAGCGGGGAACCGGATTGAGCCGTCCCGCCCTCACGGGTGGCGCGGACTCGGTCGAACCGCTGCCGCTCGACCGGCCCGTCGATCGCGCGGACGTCCTCGCCGCGTTCCGGAAGGCGGCGGGCCGGCGGGTCCGTGTCTGGACGGAGCGGGGCGTGGACGTCGCCGCGTACAACACCTCCGAGAGCGCCGACGACCTCGAGGCGGTCCGCGCGGCCCTCGGTGCGGAGCGGATCGTCACGTTCGGCTCGAGCTACGGCTCGCACCTCGGGCTCGCCCACCTCCGCCGCCATCCGGAGCACGTCGCCCGATCGGTCCTCTCCCGGGTGGAGGGACCGAACCACACCTGGAAGCTCCCCTCCACCGTCCAGCGGTGCCTGGAGCGCGTCCACGCGATGGCCGGGGCGGATCCGGCGGTCGTTCGGCACGTTCCCGATCTGCTCGCGGCCGTCGACGCGCTTCTCGTCCGGCTGGAGGCCGAACCGGTCGTGGCGGAGCCGGAAAGGGAGGAGGAGACCCGCATCGTGCTCGGCCCGCACGATCTCCGCAGCGCGCTGTCGCGGTGGCTCGCCACGACCGAGGGGATCTCCGGGATCCCGGCCGCGATCCACCGGTTCGGCAACGGAGACTGGACGCGGCTCGCCCGGTTCGCGCGGGAGGAGCGGCGCGTCTGGGTCGACGCGATGCCGTTGCTGATGGACTGCGCGAGCGGTGGAACCGCCGAGCGGCGGGCGCGGATCGAGCGGGAGCGGCGGGACCCCGCGACCCTCCTGTCGGACGCCCTCATGGCGCCGTTCTACCCGGAGGCCTGCGCGGCCTGTCCGGAAGCGGATCTCGGGGAGGCGTTCCGGCGCGGTTTTTCGTGCGACGTCCCGGTCCTGTTCGTGAGCGGCGTCCTCGATCCCCGCACGCCGCCGGAGAACGTCGAGGAGATCCGAGCCGGGTTTCCGAACAGCGCCCACCTGCGCGTCGAGAACGCGGGGCATGAAGCGCGCGAGCTGATGTCGGAGGAGTTCCGCGACCTGATGCAGTCCTTCCTTCGGGGCGAGGAGGTCCGGAGCTGCACGATCCGGCTTCCCCCCGTCCAGTTCGAGCCGATCGAGGCCGAGAACCGCGCCGTCCCCGGATCCTAGAAGCGGACCTCCGCGCCGAGCGAGCGGCACGCCGGGATCACTGCAACGACTGGATGAACCGAGCGATGTCGGCGATCACGGCGGGGTCGACCTCGCTCGGCATGGTCTCCGCCTCCGGGCCGGGCTCGCCGGGGATCGGATGGAAGAGGTGGCCCAGCTCCGGGTACAGGCGGAACTCGAACCGGTCCTCCGGCGTGTCGTCGACGATCCGCTTCCACAGCGCGAAATCGGTCTCGGTCACCTGCGCGTCCTTCCCCCCCTGGAGGATCAGCGTCGGTCCGGGGAAGGCGCGCAGCGCTTCGCCGAAGTCCCGTTCCCGGTAGTCGCGGAGATAGTAGGCGCTGCCGCCGAGGATCCGCTCCCGGTCCGGGAGCGTCCCGTCCCGCAGGCTGTCCAGCCGGGCGAGGATGGCGTGGATCTCCTCGGTCTGTCCCGGGATGGCGTCGAACATCCCGCTCGGCGCGTCGATCCTCCGGTGGAGCTGTTCCTCGAGGAGGACGTCGAGGGGGCGGGGCGTGGCGGCCATCAGGATGAGCCCGGCCACGGGACCGCTGCGCGCGGCGACGACGGGCGCCAGCGCGCCTCCCATGCTGTGGCCCAGGATGACGATCTTCCGCCGGTCGATCCCTCCGTGCGAGCGGAGCGCCTCGACGGCGGCGACCGCGTCGGCGATCACCTCCTGCTCGACGGTCGTGTAGACCGGGTCGAGCGTGTTCGGCGCGACCAGCGTCCGCTTGTCGAACCGAAGGCTCGCGATCCCGAAGACGGCCAGCCCGCGGGCGATCTCCAGGAACGGGCGGTTCGCCCCGACGGTCGCGTCCCGATCGACCGGACCGGAGCCCGGGATCAGCAGCACCCCCGGGTACGGGATCTTCCGCCCGCGCGGCAGGGTCAGAAGCCCCGTCATGTCGGTCCCGCGCGAGACGAACGAGACGACCCGCTCCTCGTAGAGCACGCGGGCCGGATCGGCCGCCTGCTCCGGGACCGGCGCCGAGGGGGGGCGGATCGCGTCGGGCCGTCGCTCCTCCGCCGTCGACGGATCGACGGCCCGGAAGAGCAGCGACTGCGCCGGGACCTCGATCTCGACGACCGCGCCGTCCGGGTCGAACCGGAGCAGCTCGGTGATGCCACCGAGACGGATCCGGACCTCGCGCCCGCCGTCCGGCTCCGGGGCCCCCGGATCGACCTCCGCCGGGAGCAGCGTCCCGGCCTGCGGGACCGCCACGTCGATCGTTTCGGCCCGGAATCCGCTTCGTGCGATCTTTTCCCCGAGGAGCACGAGATGGTTCGCCAGCAGGTTGTCGAGAAGAACGACCGGATCGGGCCGATGAAAAGAGCGGCGGAAGCGACCCGTCGGCGCCGCGGCGGCGACGATGATCGAGTCCCCGGCCCGATCGGCGCGGATCTGCTGGGGGCTCTCGTCGACGGTCGCCTCCAGATGGTAGCGTCCGAGCGCCGCATCGTCGCGGCCGACGAAGAGTGTCTGGGACAGGGAGAACGCGCGACCGGCGAGGGAGATCTCCGACGTCGCTTCGACACGAAGGGTGTCGGTTCCGGGGATGGCCACGACCCGGAACCGTTCCTCTCCGGCCGGATCGCCAAAATGGAAGAGGCGAAACACCCGTTCGGGCGGTCCTTCCTCCGATCTGGTTGGCGCGCCGAGGGATGTCGGGCCGGCGTCGTCCTGTGCGGGGGATGCGCCGGCGAGGAGCGTGAAGAGGGCGATTGCAGCGGCGGTTCGCATCGCTCGATCCTCCGTGGAAAACCCCTGGCCGGAGACTAGCGAACATAGACGTTCCCGAAAAGGGTTCACCACGATATCCTTGATTCTGGGAGTCGAAACGCGGTACGCGAGAGGGGATTCATGGCTGGAAAGAAGGACAGATCGGAACGGGTCCGACCGCTTCCGGATCGACTGCTCGATCGGATCGATCAGGCCTGGGACGCCCTCGAGAAGGGGGAGGTCGAGGAGGCGAGTCAGGAGGCCGAAGACCTGATGGACGCCACCGCCGGACACCCGGAAGCACGGTTCCTCTTCGGGGCCGCGCTGCTCGAGAGCGGCTATCCCCAGGAGGCGCTCGACCAGCTCGAGTCTTCGCAGGGGAAGGTCGACAATCCGAACGTCCACCTGTTCTACCTCGCCTCGACGTTCCTCGAGCTCGCGCGGTTCGAGGAGGCGGAGTCTCTGCTCCTGCGCGTCCTGGAGGCAGAGGAGGACAAGGCGCCGATCCAGTACGCCCTCGCGCAGGCCCTCGAGCACCTCGGCCGCTATGCCGAGGCCGAGGAGTACTACGACCAGGCGTTCCGCAACGATCCCCGCTCGTATCCGCTGCCGACCCGACTGCAGCGAGAAGCGTTCGAGAGCGTCGTCGAGGAGTCGCAGGAGACCCTCCCGGCGGAGCTGACCCCGCACCTCGCGGAGGTCGCCGTCGTCGTCCAGGATCTCCCCGAGCGCGAGGTCCTGACCGAACGGGACGGCGAGCCGATCACCCCGTCGGTTCTCGGTCTATTCG
>WJJW01000068.1 GCA_014729455.1 Candidatus Eiseniibacteriota bacterium | reverse complement strand
TAGTAGAGCGGTCTCCCCTCGTGCGACGACCCGATCTCCTCGAATCGCACCCGGTTCGAGGCCGCGGCGATCCGCTCGACGCAGGCCCGGATCTCCGCCCCCGACGCGGGCCGGCTCCCGACCGGCGATCCGAGGACGGCCCGCGGATCGGGGATCGCGGGATCGAGATCGGCGTCGGCCTCGAGCGGGACCTCGTAGGCCGGCACCGCGAGCCACGAGGGGAGGTCCGGGTCCACCGCGCCTGCCGGCGAGATGCAGATCCACAACAGCGGCAGAAGACTCCCGATCAACCAACGGCGGCGGCGAGCCGGCATCGCGGATCCTCCTTGTCGAATGTCTAATGATTGCGGTTGTACAATCGGCGGATCTCCTCGGGACCGACCTCGGGATCCTGCCAGATCTCGCGCGGGACCTGCATCCAGCGGCTGTTGACCCGCCGCCGGGCGACTCGGTGGACGTTGAGCAGGTGGGAGACGGAGATGTTGTCGGTCGTGATGTTCCCGCCTCCGCTGCCGCAGCTCAAGGTCAACGACGGGCTGAGCGTGTTGAACAATCCGCCGATCGCCCCCTGCGTCGTCGGCTGGTTCACGCAGATCCTTCCGGCATGCATCAACCGGCCGAAGTCCTCGATGACCCGCTCGTCGTTGGCGTAGAGACCGACGGTGTGACCGATCCCGCCCTGCTCGTTGACCGCGATGCAGGTCGAGATGGCGTCGTCGTAGCTCCGCACGACGTAGTAGGCGAGGATCGGCGCGAGGATCTCGTGGGACAACGGGTACTCCCGGCCGATGCCGGCCGGCTCGACGATCAACAGCCGCGTCCCTTCGGGGACCGAGACCCCCGCCCGCTCGGCGATGTCCGCGGCCGAACGGCCGACGACGTCCGCTTTCATCCCGCGGTTGACCGGATCGAACGCGACCTGTCCGAGCTTCGCGAGATCCTCCTGCGAGCAGAAGTAGCCGCCCCGCTCCTCGAGCAGCTCGCGCAGACGCCCGTCGATCTCGCGCAGGGCGACGATCGCCTGCTCGCTCGCGCAGACGGTCCCGTTGTCGAAGGTCTTCGAGTGGACGATCGAACGCGCGGCGAGCGGAAGATCCGCCGACCGGTCGACGTAGACCGGGACGTTGCCCGGCCCGACCCCGTAGGTCGGCGTCCCCGAGCTCTGCGCCCAGCGGACGACCGAGCCGGTTCCCGTGGCGAGGATCATTGCCAGGTCCCGGTGCCGCATGACCGCTTCGATGTGGTCCTTCTGCGGCTTCGTGGCGATCTGGATCGCCCCGGGCGGCGCGCCGGCCGTGACCGCCGCCGCCTCCAGGAGCCGGACGGTCTCCTTGATGCTCTTCCGGGCCGCGCGGTGCGGGCTGAAGATGACCGGATTGCGGCTCTTCAGACAGATCAGGATCTTGAAGATCGCCGTCGACGTCGGATTCGTCAGCGGCAGCAGTGCGAGGATCGGCCCCTTCGGCTGGACGATCTCGGTGATCCCGGCGCGCGGATCGTGGCCGACCACCCCGACGGTCTTGAGATCGCGGATGTCCTCGTAGACCAGCAGGCTCGCCCAGGCGTTCTTGACGACCTTGTGCTCGAGGACCCCGATGCCGGTCTCCTCGTACGCCATGACGGCAAGGTCGATCCGGGCCGCGTAGGCGACCCGGTAGACCGCCTCCACGATCGCGTCGACCTCCTTCTGCGAGAAGGCGAGCATCGCCTCGGCGGCGGCGACGGCCTTCTGGAGCAGCTCGTCGGCGTACCGCTGTTCGGGTCGTTCGGGTTCCATCGGATTGCGGAGATCCTGCCATGCAATGGCCGGGCTGGCAAGCCGGTCCACGACCGTCGGTTCGCCCATGTTGACGCTTCCCACCGGTTTGCCTACGCTGATCTCGGACTTACCGGGGTGGAAGATCGGGTGGTGGGGTTCGACTCCCGCAGGTTCCGAAGCGGTAGCATGCCTTCCGCGACCGCCGTCTCCGATCTCGACGAGGACTCGAAGGGGAACAGGGCCGCAATGGTCCGTTGACGGGCAACGGAGGGGACGAATGAGCAATATCGGATCCTACGAAGAGCGGCGCAAGAGCTTCGACTGGAAGGAGGCCGAGCGGGAGCTCGGCTATCCCGAGAACGGGAATCACAACATCGCCTGGTACTGTGTCGACCGGCACTGCGAGAAGGGCCGGGGCGGCAAGACGGCCCTGATCTGGGAGGGCCACGCCGGCGAGGAGAAGCGGTTCACCTTCGACGACCTCCGCCTCCACACGAACGCCTTCGCCGCGCGGTTCCGCGAGCTGGGCGTCGAGCCGGGCGAGCGGATCTGTCTCTTCATGGACAAGATCCCGGAGCTGTACTTCTCCTTCCTCGGCGGGCTGAAGATGGGCGGGATCGTCCAGCCGCTTTTCTCGGCGTTCGGCGAGGACTCGCTGATCACCCGCCTGGAGGACGCCGAGACCCGCGCGATCGTGACGACCAAGAAGCACGTCCGCAAGGTCCGCCGGATCCTCGATCGGCTTCCGCACCTGCAGCACATCCTCGTCGTCGACGCCGACGGCTTCGCCCTGAAGGACCGCGAGACCGCCTTCGACTACGAGAAGGCGCCGCCGGTCGAGACGTTTCCCGCGCACGCCGTGACGCCGGAGAGCCCGTCGGTCCTGCACTACACGTCCGGGACGACCGGCAAGCCGAAGGGGGCGCTCCACGTCCACGGTTCGCTCGTCTCGCAGTACATCACGACGAAGTGGGTGCTCGACCTGCAGGATGACGACATCTACTGGTGCACCGCGGATCCGGGGTGGGTCACCGGGACCTCCTACGGGATCATCGGGCCGTGGAGCAACGGCTGCACGCAGCTCGTCCTCGACAGCGGCTTCGGAAGCGCGCGCTGGTACGAGTTCATGCAGAAGCACCGTGCGACGGTCTGGTACTCCGCGCCGACGGCGATCCGCCTGCTGATGCGCGACGGGACCGAGCTGGTCCAGAAGCACGATCTGTCGAGCCTGCGCCATCTCGCCAGCGTCGGCGAGCCGTTGAACGCCGAGGCGGTCGTCTGGTCGAAGGAGGCCTTCGGCAAGGAGTTCCACGACACCTACTGGCAGACCGAGACCGGCTGCATGGTTCTGTGCAACTATCCCGGCCTGCCGGTGAAGCCGGGCTCGATGGGCAAGCCGTTCCCGGGGATCGAGGCCGGGGTCGTCGACCCGAAGAACCACGAGCCGGTGAAGCAGGGGACGGTCGGCCTGATCGCGCTGCGGCCGGGGTGGCCGTCGATGTTCCGCGCCTACTGGAACAACGAGAAGACCTACAACGAGAAGTTCCAGAACGGCTGGTACATCTGTGGGGATCGCGCCAGCATCGATGAAGACGGCTACTACTGGTTCGTCGGCCGCGACGACGACGTGATCAACACCGGCGGGCACCTGGTCGGACCGTTCGAGATCGAGTCGGCGCTCATCGAGCATGAGGCGGTCGCCGAGTCGGCCGCGGTCGGCAAGCCCGACAAGGTGAACATGGAGGTCGTCAAGGCGTTCGTCGCCCTGAAGCCGGGCTTCGAGCCGAACGACGACACCGAGCTGTCGATCATGAACTTCATCCGCAAGAAGCTCTCGCCGCTGGCGATGCCGCAGGAGATCGAATTCGTGCCGTCCTTGCCGAAGACCCGGAGCGGGAAGATCCTGCGGCGGATGCTCCGCGCGAAGGAGTGGGGCGAGGAGATCGGCGACACGTCCACGCTCGAAGACGATTGAGACCGTACCCCTGCGGGGGAGGAGGGGATTCCCGATGGCGGAAATGGAAGAGACGATTCTCCAGTACGTGAAGGACGAGTACCTCGAAGAGGACGACGACATGGAGGTCGACAACGACACCCCGCTCATCAGCAGCGGGATCGTCGATTCGTTCTCCATGGTCTCCTTGAAGACGTTCCTCGAGAAGAAGTACAAGATCCAGATCCCGGACGCCAAGGCGACGCCGGAGGCGTTCGACAGCGTCCACAAGATCGCCGCGCTGGTCCGGGAGCATCAGAACCAGTAGGAGGCTGCCAATGGCATACGCCGCGAAGGTGCGGGACGCCCTCCGGGAGGAGATCGACAACATCGAGTCGGCCGGCCTCCTGAAGGAGGAGCGCTACATCCACTCGCCCCAGGACGCCTGGATCGACGTGGAGTTCCCCGCCGGATCCCCCCTGAAGAAGGTCATCAACCTCTGCGCGAACAACTACCTCGGCCTCTCCAGCCATCCGGAGGTGGTCTCCGCCGCCCACGACGGGCTCGAGTCCCGCGGGTACGGGATGTCTTCGGTCCGGTTCATCTGCGGCACGCAGGACATCCACCGCGAGCTGGAGAACAAGCTGACGGAGTACCTCGGGACCGAGGACACGATCCTGTTCCCCTCGTGCATGGACGCCAACGCCGGCGTGTTCGAGGCGGTCTTGAGCGAGGGCGACGTCATGATCGCAGACCGGCTGGTGCACGCGTCGATCGTCGACGGGATCCGTTTGTGCAAGGCGGCCTATGATTCGTACAAGCATTCGGACATGGGCCATCTCGAGCGCAAGCTCGAGGAGCACCAGGACAAGCGGATCCGGTTGATCATCACCGACGGCGTCTTCTCGATGGACGGCGACGTCGCCAAGCTCGACGAGATCTGCGCGCTGGCGGAGAAGTACGACGCGATGGTCTTCGTCGACGACTCGCACGCCAGCGGTTTCATGGGCAAGACCGGGCGCGGGACGCACGAGCACTGCGGGGTCCTCGGCAAGATCGACATCATCACGACGACGCTCGGCAAGGCGCTCGGCGGCGCCTCGGGCGGTTGCGTCAGCGGTCGCAAGGAGATCGTCGAGCTCTGCCGGCAGAAGGCGCGGCCGTACCTGTTCTCGAACACGATGCCGCCCGTGATCGTCAGCGCGGCGACCAAGGTCATCGACCTGATCTCCGGGACGACCGAGCGGCGCGACAAGCTCGAGGAGAACACGAAGTTCTGGCGCGAGGGGCTGGTCGAGGCCGGCTTCGACATCAAGGCGGGCGAGAGCCCGATCGTCCCGGTGATGCTCTACAACGCGAAGCTCTCCCAGGACATGGCGCGGGACCTTTACGCCGAGGGGATCTACGTGATCGGCTTCTTCTTCCCGGTCGTGCCGAAGGGGCAGGCGCGGATCCGCACCCAGCTCTCCGCGGCGCACGACCGCGAGCACCTCGAGCAGGCGCTGGCGGCGTTCAAGAAGATCGGCGAGAAGTACGGGATCCTCGGGCTCGGCAAGAAGGAGATCCTGGAGAAGTTCGGGAACTAGCTCCGGCCGCGGACGCCGCCATGCCGGAGCTGCCCGACCTGGTCGTCATCATCGAAGCCCTGCGGGCCCGGGTCCTGGATCGCCGCCTCGAGCGGGTCCGGATCCGGGCCCCATTCGTTCTGCGCACCTTCGATCCACCGATCGACGAGGCGGAGGGCCGTACGATCCGCCTCCTCTCGCGAATCGGCAAGCGGATCGTCCTCCATCTCGAGGGCGAGCGGTTCCTCGTCGTGCACCTGATGATCGCCGGGCGTTTGCGCTGGAAGCCGCCAGGGGCGGCGATCCCGGGAAAGATCGGACTGGCCGCGTTCGACTTCGACTCCGGCACGCTGCTCTTGACCGAGGCGGGCACGAAGAAGCGCGCCTCGCTCTCGCTGCTGCGCGGGAGCGGCGCGTTGGCCGCGCTCGATCCAGGCGGCGTCGAGCCGCTGGAGGTCGATCCCGAGAGGTTCGGCGCCGCCCTGCGTGCGCGCAACCACACCCTGAAGCGGGCGCTCACCGACCCGCGGATCGTCAGCGGCGTCGGCAACGCCTACTCCGACGAGATCCTCCATCGGGCGCGGCTGTCGCCGTTCCTGCTGACCCGGCGGATCGGGGACGGGGAGCTGGCCCGGCTGCACGCGGCCTGCCGCGCGGTCTTGACCGAGTGGATCGACCGGCTCCGCGGCAAGACGAAGGACGGCTGGCCGGAGAAGGTGACCGCGTTCCACGAGGAGATGGCCGCGCACGGCCGGTTCGGGAAGCCGTGCCCCGCCTGCGGCGCGGCGATCCAGCGGATCGTCCACGCCGACAACGAGACGAACTACTGTCCGCGTTGCCAGACCGGCGGGAGGATCCTCGCCGACCGGGCGCTGTCGCGTTTGCTGCGCAAGGACTGGCCAGACCGCCTCGAAGGCCTCGATGAGGCTTGACCGCCTCTTGCGTGTTCCCTAGGTTGGGCTCCGTTTGGGAGCGCATCATGGGTCGATACGCGTGATCCGCCATACAGCACGACCACAACTCCTGGGGACTCTCTCCCTCGGTCGAGCAGCGACTACGTCCCGGGTTCTGGCTCTGCTCATCCTCCTCTATCTGTTCATTCTCTCGATCACCCTGCTCAGTGCCTCCTTCAAGCTCTTCGGCGCGGAGCACACCGATCGGATCTTCCACGCGACCGAGAATCCGCTCACCGGGCTCATGATCGGCATCCTTGGCACCTCCATCATCCAGTCTTCGTCCACGACCACCTCCCTCGTCGTGGGCCTGGTCGCTTCCGGCCTGATCGGATACGGTTCCGCGATTCCGATGATCATGGGGGCCAACATCGGAACTTCGATCACGAACACACTGGTCTCGCTGGGTCACGTTTCGCGCCGCGAAGAGTTCCGTCGCGCGTTCGAAGCGTCCATCGTCCACGACTTCTTCAATCTCTGCGCGGTAGCGGTCCTGTTCCCCCTGCAAGTCCGGTTCAATCTGATCGGTGCATCGGCCACCTATCTGGAACGCCTCGCGATCGGGTTCGAAGGCATGACCTTCCATTCCCCCCTTGCAACGATCACCAAGCCGGTCGCGGCATGGATCATCCACGCAACCGGAGAGTCCGCATGGTTATCGACCACGGTGGCCTGCGTTCTGCTGTTCCTCGCCCTCAACAACATCGTCAGGGTGCTCAAGGCGATGGTGCTCCGGAAGGTCGAGCGCTTCTTCCAACGATATATCTTTCGAACCGGCGCCCTCGGCTTCCTGGTCGGCATCGGACTGACCGTGATGGTGCAATCCTCTTCGATCACGACTTCGCTCGTCGTCCCGCTGGTGGGGGCCGGGGTCCTGACGGTCCGCCAGGTCTACCCGTACCTGCTCGGCTCGAACATCGGGACCACCATCACTGCGTTCCTCGCATCCTTCGTGACCGGGTCGCCCCAAGCGGTCGCCGTAGCCTTTGCGCATCTTCTGTTCAATTCGTTCGGGATCCTCATCTTCTGGCCCCTCAAGAGAATCCCCCTCTTTCTCTCATCCGGACTGGCTTCCTGGACCGTCCGATCTCGGCTCATCACGGTCGCGTACATTGTCATCGTGTTCTTCGTAGTTCCGTCCTGTATCATCTTTTTCACGAGGTGATGCGATGTTTCGCAAGTTCAGAGAATTGCTCGGATCCGAAAACCTGCTCGAGGCCGCATACGCCACGACCGTCACAATGCTCGAGTTCGACGCCAAGATGTACGCCGCATCCTGCAAGGTCCTCCGGCGGACCGACGGCGTGGATCTGCCCTTCGACATCCGGCGGACCGATCGAAAGATCAACAAATACGAGCGAGAGGTTCGACGTAACGTCCTGACCCACCTCGCCGTAACAGGCACACAGAACCTGGTTCCCGGCCTCGTGCTGGTGTCGATCGTGATCGACGTGGAGCGAATTGGGGATTACACGAAGAACATCGTCGAGCTGGCGAGCATGCACCCCAAGCGTCTCCACGGCGGGACGCGGGAGGCGGACTTGAGCCACATCGAAAGCTGGATCGAGCAGCTCTTTCCCGTCGTCAATTCCGTGCTGCGCACGCAAGATCAGACGGCGGCCCGCTCCATCATGTCCCGAGAGCCGGAGATCGGGAGCTTGAGCGAATCGATCGTAGCGGACATGATCCTGCAGCGCGATCCGGAGGTCGCGCCTCCGCAGGCCGTCTCTCTCGCTCTCTACGCCCGGTATCTGAAGCGGATCAACGCGCACCTGACCAACATCGCCAGCGCGATCGTGAACCCCTTCCACCGGATCGGATTCCGCGAGAAGAAGCAGCGCAAGGCAAAGGAGTAGCCTGTTCCCCGTTCTGCCGGTGTGGCGGTGGTCCGCCCCTCAATCCTCCAGCGACCGGATCGACCCGATCGACGCCTCGATCCCCTTGACCAGCTCCGGATAGAGCGCGCGCGGCACGAGGTAGTCGACCTGGACCGGCTTCATCCCCTCGCGGATCAGGATCAGCCGGAAGTTCACCAGAACCGGGTTCCGCAGGAGGAGCTGGTAGACGGCGATGTCGCCGAGCAGGAAGGTGTCCTCCTGGATCTCGACGTCCGGCATCGCGGCCCGGATCTGCTCCCGGTACTCCCCGAGGCCGGGCAGCGGATTGAGCGCCATCTCCCAGTTGCGCCAGATCGCGACGATCATGAACAGGCGGCGTCCCTGCTCGGCGAAGATCCGGACGGGATCGCCGTGGAAGCGGGTCCCCTCGGGAACCATCTCCTTCAGAGCCGCGCGGGTCTGGTCCATCAGGTCGGGATCGAGCGGCGGCCATCCACGCGGCGGCGCGAACTGGAGATCGAGCGTCGTGTCCTTGTAGGTGAAGCCGAGCAGGGTGGGGTCGACGTCGAACTCCATCTGGCGGAGCCCGGTGATCCCGTACGGAGCGCGAACGGGCTCGTTCCGCTCCCCGTTCTCGACCGACTCGCCCGACTCCCCGCCGCCGCCGCAACCCGACAGCGCCAGCAGAAGGACCGCCACGCACGATGCTCGCTTGATCATCTCGCCGGAACAGTACGAAGCGCACCGGCCGGGGGTCAAGAGCGCCGCTCCCGCGCGCGGGCCACGCGGCTTGCGCGCGTCGCGGATCTGTGGGATCGTGATCGGCGATGGCGGCGAAGAAACGTCTCTACCGATCCCGCACGGACCGCGTCCTCGCGGGAGTCTGCGGCGGCCTGGCCGACTACCTCGGGATGGATCCGGTGCTCGTGCGGGTCCTCTGGGTAGTCATCGTCCTGAGCTTCGGCGTCGGGATCATCGCCTACATCCTCCTGTGGTTGCTGACCCCCGAAGAGCCGATCCACGCCTGACCACACCGCTCCCCCCGGCCGTGTGTTACGATCCTCGGACGGCGCTTCCGAGACTCTCACAAAGGAGGACTTATGAAGATCGGAATCGAATACTGCGTCCAATGAGACTACCTGCCGAAGGCGGCCAGTCTGGCCGATGCGATCGATAGACGGTTCGGAATCAAGGCGGATCTGATCGAAGGGAGCGGCGGCGTCTTCGAGGTGAGCGCCGGAGCGGAGAAGATCTTCTCGAAGAAGGAGACCGGCCGGTTCCCGGAGGATCACGAGATCCTCGAGAAGATCCAGGAGCTTCAGAAAGCCTAGCCCCGGAGCCACCCCTCCAGCTCCGCGACGGTCACGGCGAGGAGGTCGGGCTTCGTTGCCCGCAGCTCGGCCTCCGATCGAAACCCCCAAGCGACCGCGACAGAGGCGATCCCGGCGGCGCGCGAGGCTTCCACGTCCACGGGGCTGTCGCCCACCAGAACGCATGACTCCAGTGGCGCCTCGAGGCGGTCGATCGCCTCGAGGAGCATCCCCGGATGCGGCTTGCGATCCGTGTTCGGGCCCATCCCGAGAATGAGCCGGAACCGGGAAGCCAGACCGAGCCCCTCGACCAGCCGCACTGCCGGCTCCTGCGGTTTGTTGCTCACGACGGCCATCTCGGCCCCCGCGTCCTGCAGCCGCCCGAGCATCTCGGGGATCCCGGGGTACGGCTTCGATCGGTCGAGGAGGTGGTCCAGGTAATGGCGGACGAACGCCTCGGTCGCCCCATCGACCTGCTCGGCCGTCGCCTCCGCCACGCCGCTCCGCTCGAGGCAGCGCGCCATCAGGTAGCGGGAACCGTGGCCGACGTTCCGGATGACCGCCTCGAGCGGCATCGGCGGCAGCTTCCGCTCCGCCAGGGCCCCGTTCACCGCGGCGGCGATATCCTCGCGCGTCTCGACGAGCGTGCCGTCGAGGTCCCAGAGGATCCCGCGATAGCGAAGGGATTCAGCTTCCGGAGCCATCGCCCCCGGCCTCGATC
>WJJW01000067.1 GCA_014729455.1 Candidatus Eiseniibacteriota bacterium | reverse complement strand
CCGTCGGGTAGGTCAGGTACCAGCCGGCGACGAGATCTCCCGGGGTGCCCGGGAAGGGATAGTCGGGCGGCTGCCACTCGTGCGGCTCGGTCCCGATCGGGAGAGGGTTCAGGTTGAGGGTGTCGCAGGGCCCGAACGGCTCGAAGCTCTGCGTCGTCTCCTCCCTCCAGATGTAGGCGAGATCGACACCGTTGTTCTTGCGGCACTGCTCCCCGAACTCGTTGAAGCACCGCTCCGGATCGACCGGCCTGGCGAACGGATCGTCCCGCAGGCGGTAGACGTAGAGAGGAACGTCGCTCCCCTCCACGAAGTTCGGCCGGTAGGCGGGGGTTCCCGGATCCGGAGACAGGCCGAGGACGTCGTCCGCGATCAGATCGTCGAGGTAGCCCGGAATGCCGTGCAGCGGATCCACGGGGTTCTCGGTGTCGATGTAGAGGTCGCGGACCGGATTGGTGCGCGCCGCCAGCCACTGCCAGATGTCGAGCCGACCGTAGCCGGTGCGGCCGAACGCCGGCTCCTCCTGCGCGTGGCAGGCGATCTGGCAGCCATGCTCGCGGAAGGTTCCGATCGAGCTGCCGGCGCTGTCGACCTCGAAGGCGATGCCGAACCGGTCCTCGTCGTATCGATCGCCGGGATCCCGAATCCAGCTCCGCTCGCTGATCAACTGCTCCGAACACTCGCCGACGATCTCCGCGAGCGGTTCGCCGACGTAGAGGGTGGCGTCCTTCAGCGCGTCGACCTCGTCATCGGCCCAGCGGATCAGGAGGTAGAGGTCCCGGTTGGTGTAGACCGCCTTCATCGAGACGTACTGCGGCGCCTCGACCGTTCCGACCCCTTCCTCGGTCGAGATCCGGACGTTGTAGTAGGGGATCGTGCCCCCGCCCCACTCCCGATCGATCGCCTGGCCGTCGAGGACGATCGGATTGTCCAGGAACTCCTCCGAGGAACGGTAGTTGGCTCGGAGGACGGACTCGTCGGTCTCCGAGGGCGGCAGGAGCGTGTCGGCATCCTGGCAGCCGAAAAGGGCCGGAAGACCCGCGAAGATCAGAAGGATTGCGAGGCGATTGCCCCGAAGCGTCAGCCGTTTCCTTGCTCTGCCCATCCCATCCGGTCCCGCGTCGCCGCGGGCCTCCTCCAACCCCGAGCAATGCCTGGCGGAACGCCCGTTCCCGGGCCGCTCCGATTCGAGGCTAACCAAGCCTCTCGGGGGTGTCAATTGTGGAATCCCTTAGTGGTCCGCACCTTCGTCCCACTCGACTTCCGGAAAGCGCTCCAGCTCCCGCCGGAACGTCCCGATGATCTCCTCGAGCTCCCGCTCGCTCCCCGCCTCGAACCGCAGGACCAGCACCGGCTGGGTGTTCGACGCGCGGAGCAACCCCCAGCCTCCTCCGATCCGAGCCCGGACCCCGTCGATCTTCACCACGGAGTGCTCCCGCTCCAGGGTCCGGCCGACCTCCTCGACGATCCGGAACTTCGCCTCGTCGGCGCACGCGATCCGGATCTCAGGGCTGTTCACGTATGCCGGCAGGCTCTCCCGGAGCGCGGAGAGGCTCCGGTCCTGTCCGGCCAGATACCGGGCGAAGAAAGCCGACGTGTAGATCGCATCGTCGTGACCGTAGAAGTCCTCCCCGAGGAAGATGTGTCCCGACATCTCCCCGGCCAGTGGCGCCTGCTCCTCCTTCATCTTCGCCTTCGTGAGCGAGTGGCCCGTCTTCCACATGATCGGCTCGCCCCCGTGCGCGGCGATGTCCTCCTCGAGCCCCTGCGAGCACTTCACGTCGAAGATCACCTTCGCGCCCGGCCGCCGGCTCAGCAGATCGCGCGCGAGCAACGCCAGGAGCTGATCACCCCAGAGCAGCGTCCCCTTCTCGTCGACGACTCCGATCCGATCGGCATCCCCGTCGTACCCGACCCCGAGATCGGCTCCCTCGGCGACGACGCGGCGGCAGAGCTCGTCCATCAGCTTGCGCACCGTCGGATCGGGCTGGTGGTTCGGGAATCGGCCGTCCGGCTCCTCGTAGAGAGAAACGACCTCGTGGCCCAGCTCGCGGAAGATCCGCGGCGCCGCGAGACCGGCGCAGCCGTTGCCACAGTCGAGCACGACCTTCAACGGCCGCGGCGAGGCGCACTTCCCCACCACCATCCGGTGGTACGCCTCCAGGATCTCCGCGTCGCGCGTCGATCCTTCGCCCGTGGCGAAGTTCTCCTCCTCGATGCGACCGGCGAGGGCCCGGATCGCCTCACCGTGCAGCGACGCAGGTCCCACGCTGAGCTTGAATCCATTCTGATCGGGCGGGTTGTGGCTTCCCGTCACCATCGCCCCGGCCCCGGCTCCCAGCTCGTGCACGGCGAAATAGAGCGCCGGCGTCGGGACGACACCGATCCGGATCACCTCCAGACCGGTCCGCAGGAGTCCCTCCCCGAACGCTTCCTTCAGGCGCGGGGAGCTTTCGCGCACGTCCCAGCCGAGGAGGCAGGACTTCTTCCCCTCCGCCCGCACGTGGCTGCCGAACGCCCGGCCGGCGGCCCGGGCCACGTCGT
>WJJW01000066.1 GCA_014729455.1 Candidatus Eiseniibacteriota bacterium | reverse complement strand
GCATCCACTTTCCGAGGATCGGAACGTGGGCGTAGTTGTCGGTCGGACCGACCATCCCGAACCCGGGCCCGATGTTGCCGAGCGTCGCGGCGATCGCCCCGAAGGAGGTGATCCAGTCGTAGCCGAGGAGGCTGAAGGCGAGCACGCCGGCGAAGAACAGGAGCAGCATCAGGACGAGGAACCCGAGGATGTTCATCGCCACGTCGCGCGGCACGACCGTCTCCCCGATCCGGATCGGGATCACGCCGCGCGGATGCAAGAGCCGCTTCACCTCGACGCGCCCGAAGTTGACGAGCACGAGCAGCCGCGCCACCTTCATCCCGCCGCCGGTGCTCCCCGCACAGCCGCCGATGAACATGAACCCGAAGAGGATCATCTGCGCGGTCACGCTCCATCGCTCGAAATCCGCGGTCCCGTAACCGGTCGTGGTGAGGATCGAGGCGACCTGGAAGACCGCCATGCGGAACGCCGGCTCCAGGGCTCCTTCGTGGTGGAGGAACAGCCCGCCCCCGATCAGCAGCGTCGCCCCCGCGAGCAGGCCCAGGAACAGGCGGAACTCGTGGCTGCGCAGATAGGCGCGCACCTCCCCGCGCAGCGCCCGGTAATGGAGCGCGAAGCTCGTCCCCGCGGCGAGCATGAAAAAGGTGATCACGTACTCGATGTACGCGCTGTCGTAATGGCCGATGCTCGCGTTCTTGGTCGAGAAGCCCCCGGTCGCCATCGTCCCGAAGGTATGGCAGAGCGCCTCGAAGAGGTCCATCCCGCCGATCAGGAGCAGGAGCGTCTCGATCCCCGAGATCCCCATGTAGACCCCCCAGAGGATCTTCGCCGTCTCGGTGACGCGCGGCTTCAGCTTGTCCGGGACCGGCCCGGGGACCTCCGCCTTGAAGAGCTGCATCCCGCCGACGCCGAGGAACGGAAGGATCGCCAGC
This sequence comes from Candidatus Eiseniibacteriota bacterium, assembly GCA_014729455.1. Taxonomy (GTDB): domain Bacteria; phylum Eisenbacteria; class RBG-16-71-46; order CAIMUX01; family VGJL01; genus WJJW01. Next base: position 7,684 of record WJJW01000066.1, on the reverse strand, counting down.
GAGAGGACGATGATCCCCATTCCACCCAGCCAGTGGGTGAAGCTGCGCCAGAACAGGATCCCGTGCGGGAGCCGCTCGATGTCGGGGAGGATCGTCGCGCCGGTCGTCGTGAACCCGGACATCGTCTCGAAGAACGCGTCGGTGAACGACGGGATCTGCCCGGAGATCAGGAACGGCAGGCAGCCGAAGAGCGAGAACGACACCCAGCCGAGCGTCACGATCGCGAACCCCTCGCGCGCCCGCACCTCGCCGCTCAGCTTTGTCGACCGGAACGCGATGAACCCGACGACGATCGTGATCCCCGCGGAGATCAGAAACGCGTTGTGGTCGCCTCCGCCGTAGTAGAGCGAGAACGGGAGGGGAAGAAGCAGCGACACGGCCAGGAAGATCTGGAGGAACCCGAGGATGTGAACGATGTTCGTGACCCGCATCGACCGTTCCCGCCTACTTGAACAGCTTCTCGACCTCCCCCAGCGCTCTCGGCAAGGAGAAGATCACCACCCGATCCCCGGGACGGATCTGGGTCTCCCCGGTCGGGATGATCACGTCGTTCTCGCGCCGCACCGCTCCCAGAATCGCCGAGCGCGGGAACTTCGTGTTGCGCAGCTTCTTCCTCGTGATCACCGAGTGCTTCCCCGCGACGATCTCGATGATCTCCGCCTCGATCCCGGGGATCGTCGCCACCGATTCGACCCGGCGGTGCTTGATCGAGTGCAGGATCGCGTTGACCGTCAGGAGCTTCTTGCTGACGACCGCGTCCATGCCGATCGTCGGGGTGATCGGCAGGTACTCGACCTTGTTCACGAGCGCGATCGTGCGCGGCACCCGCAGGTGGCGGGCCATCAGCGTCGAGATGATGTTCGTCTCATCGTCGCCGGTCACCGCGATGAACGCGTCCATGTCGATGATCCCCTCGACCGCCAGGAGGTCCATGTCGGTCCCGTCGCCGTGGATGACGAGCGTGCTCTGCAGCAGGTCGGCGATCTCCTCGGAGCGGTCGGCGCGGCTCTCGATCAGCTTCATGTGCATCGAATCCTGCAGGGCCCTGGCGACGAGCTGGCCGATCAACCCGCCCCCCAGGATCATGATGTTGCGGATCCGGACGTCGGCCTTGCCCATGATCTCGATCACCGTCGGGATCAGGTCCTGCTCGGCGACGATGAAGACCTGGTCGCCCGGCGCGACGTGATCCTCTCCGCTCGGGATCAGGGTCTTCTCCTTGCGGCTGATCGCGACGATCCGCGCCGGGAGGTTGCCGTACTCGGCCCAGAACTCCTTCAGCGGCTTCCGCGCGATCGGCGAGTCCCGCTCGATCCGGATCCCGAGGAGCTGGATCGTCCCGCCGGCGAACTCGACGACGTCGGTCGCGCCGCTCCGGTGGATCAGCCGCACGATCGCGTTGGCGGTCTCCTTCTCCGGATGGATCAGCATGTCGACCCCCATCTCCTCGAGGGTCAGGATGTGCCCGGGGGATCCGAACTCCGGGTTGCGGACGCGGGCGATCTTGTGCGGGATCTCGAGCTTGCGGGCGATCTGGCAGGCGAGCAGGTTGGCCTCTTCGTCGTTGGTCAACGCCGCGAAGATGTCGCAGTGCTCGATGTCCGCCTGCTTCAACGTCGCGTAGCTCGACGCGGATCCGCGGACGACGTGCGCGTCGAGCTGGTCGTCCGCCATCTGCGCCTTGGCCGGATCGCTCTCGACGATCGTGATGTTGTACTTGTCCGCCGACAGCTTCTTGGTCAGGTGGAACCCGACCTCTCCCGCCCCGAGGATCAGGATGTTCATGATCGCAGGCGAGCGTACGCCGCGTCCGGACCTCGATCCACCGGATTCACCGGGTCGCCAGCTCCTCCAGGACCCCGGTGAACAGCTTCCAGATCCGCTGCACCGAGGGGATCGAGACCCTCTCGTCGGGCGAGTGGGCGCCGGTGATGTCCGGCCCGAAGGAGACGATGTCGAGACCGGGGACCTTTTCGGTGAACAGCCCGCACTCCAGCCCGGCGTGGATCGCCGTCAGCTCCGGCTCCCGGTCGAACCGCTCCCGGTACTGCCGGCGGGTGACGGCCAGGAGGTCCGATTCGAGGTTCGGACGCCAGCCCGGGTACCCTTCCGGCTGCTCGATCTCGGCGCCGGCCTGCTCGGCGATGCACCGGTGGACGACCGTGAGGTCCTCCAGGGAGGTCATGACCGAGGAACGGCTGCAGCAGGTCAGCTTCACCCGGTCGCCGTCGGTGGCGACCACGCCGAGGTTGCTGCTCGTCTCGACCAGTCCGGGGACCGCCTGCGACATCGCGCGCACGCCGTGCGGCACCGCCAGCAACAGCCGGAGGATCCGCCGGGACGCCTCCAACCCGAAACAGGAGTCGCTCTCCGCGGCAGCCACCCCGACGTCCATGCCGCGGTCCTCCTCGTTCAGCTCCTGCTCGCGGATCGCTTCGGCGGTCTCGCGGACGGCGGCCTCGAAGGGCTGCGCGGGATCGCTCGGAACGACGACGACCGCGAATGCCTCCCGCGCGATCGCGTTGCGCTTGCTCCCCCCCTCGATCGAGGCGATCCGGACCTCGACGCGCTCCGACGCCGCGTGCAGCAGCCGCGCGAGGATCCGGACCGCGTTGCCGCGGTTGCGGTTGATGTCCTGTCCCGAATGCCCGCCGACCAGGCCGCGGACCGACACCCGCTTGACCGCGCCGTCCTTCGGCACCTCCGTCCTCCGCAGCGGCAGCGTCAGCAGCGAATCCCGCCCGCCGGCGCAGCCGATGAAGATCCCCGTGTCCTCCTCGGAGTCGAGATTGATCATCCGCTTCGACCGGAAGAACCCCTCGGTCATCTTCGTCGCGCCCGTCAGGCCGGTCTCCTCGTCGACGGTCAAGAGCACCTCGACCGGCCCGTGCACGAGATCCGGCTCCTCGGCCAGAGCGAGCCCCATGGCGACGCCGATCCCGTTGTCCGCCCCGAGCGTCGTCCCCTCCGCGGTGACCCAGTCCCCCTCGATCTTCGGGCGGATCGGATCGCGCGTGAAGTCGTGGTCCGTGTCGCGGTTCTTCTCGCAGACCATGTCGACGTGCCCCTGGATGACGATCGGAGCGACGTCCTCCCGACCTTTCGTCGCCGGGATCTCGATGAGCTGATTGCCGACCGCGTCGCGCTTGCTCGACAGCCCCCGGGCGCGCGCCCACTCGGCCAGCATCTCCATGACCGCCTCTTCCTTGCCCGAGTCCCGGGGCACCTTGCTGATCTCGCCGAAGATTCGCCAGACCGACTTCGGCTCGAGCGATTCGATCCCGTTCATCGTTCCTCCCTGCGCCCGGCCCGACCGGGCGACTGCGGACGCAAGATATAGCGATCGGATCCGCGGAGGTCAAACCAAGCCACCCGGGGAGGGATTAGCCTCGTTGATCGTACGGATGCGCGATTCTGCGGATCGCGGAGCGGATCTCCGTCGTATCCTGATGGTCGCGCGCCATCAGAAACCGGAGGGACGAGGAGTCGAGAGATGCCGAATCATCTGATGCCCATTTCCCACCCGCTGCGACGGGCGGCCCTGCCCGCCGCGGTCTTCCTGCTCGCCGTCCTGGCCCTTTCCGTCGGGGCTCCGGCCACCCTCGCCGAGGATGCGGAGGCTCCCGCGGCCGGCGAAACACGCTACCTGCCCGACGGGACGCCGGTCCGCGTGGAAGCGTCGGAGCCGGAGTCCGCGCCGGCGCAGGCGGAGCCGAAGGGACCCGACTGGCTCCCGTTCCTCCTGCGGGCGCACTACCTCGCCTTCCTCGCCCTGATGCTGGTCGGAATCGCGCTCTTGCTGGCCCGCTGGGTCACGCGCTGGGTCCGGATCGCGATGCTCGCGGTCGCCTTCTTCCTCTTCGGGATCGATCTCGTCTTTCCGCTCCACCCCTCGCCGATGTGCGCGGCGACGAAGCTGTTCACGTTCAAGGTCGCCCACGGCACTTTCTTTCCGCAGTTCATCGCGCTGTTCCTGGTCATGATGGTTCCGAGCCTGATCGGCCGGAAGCTGTTCTGCGGCTGGGTCTGCCCGCTCGGCGCGTTCCAGAGCCTGGTCCACAAGCTTCCCTTCCCGATCCGCCGGCGGCGCTTCTCGTTCGCCGCGTTCAACGGCGTGCGCTTCGCGCTGCTCGGCCTCTTCTTCGTGACGATCTTCGCGATCCGCGACTGGATCGCCGCGCTTGCCGAGAGCGTCGGCGCCGATCCCAGCGCCGGAGTCTGGGCGGCCTTCTCCGCCTACAGCATCTACGAGCCGATCAACTTCTTCGAGCTCCTCCACTGGCAGCTCGACACGGTCTTCCTCGTGATGCTCGTGGTCTTGATCGTCGCCTCGCTCGTGCTGTACCGCCCGTTCTGCTACGCGATCTGCCCGATCGGGGCGTTCACCTGGATCCTCGAGCGTGTGGCGCCCGGTCGCGTTCGCGTCGACGAGTCGCGCTGCAACGGCTGCGGCGTCTGCATCAAGGCGAGCCCCTGCCCGACGATCGACGGCCTCGTCGAGGGGAAGCGGATCGTCCCGGATTGCACCTCCTGCGGAGCGTGCATCGGATCCTGCCCGACCGACGCGATCCGGTTCGGCTTCCGCGGCCGGTAGCGCCCTTCCGGGCGGCCCCGCCGGCCGGTATGCTGGCGGCGTGGTCCGCCTTTCGCCACTCCAGCGCCTCGTCGTCGACCAGCTCCGGGACCGGAGCCGGTCGCGCGACCTGCTCGTCTCGGCCGGGGCCGGATCCGGCAAGACGCTCGTCCTCGTCGAGTCGGTTCTCGCCGCGCTGGAGGCGGGGGTCCCGCTCGACCGGATCCTCGTCGTGACCTTCACCGACAAGGCCGCCGCCGAGATGAAGGGCCGGATCGACCGCGCTCTGGATCGCTCGCCCACGCTCGCGGCGCTGCGGCCCCACCTGCCGCAGGCATGGATCTCGACGATCGACTCCTTCTGCCTCCGGCTCCTGCGGGAACGGTTCGATTCGGTCGGGATCGATCCACGCTTCCGCGTCCTCTCGCAGGAGGACGCCGACCTGATGCTCGAGGAGAGCCTGACGCGCGTTTTCCACGAGGAGTACGAGAAGGCGCGCGGCCGCGCGGACGAGGGGGCGCCGGAGAAACCGCGATTCGAGATCCTCGTCGACATGTGCGGCTTCGACGAGCGGGGCGAGCGGCTGCGCGGGGTCGTCCGTCGCCTCCTCCGATATGCGCGCACGTCGAAGGATCCCGGCGAGTTCCTCCCCGGTCATCTCGAGCGGATGCGGCGCAAGGCCGAGCGTTGGGAGGATCTGCCGTGGCGGGAGGAGTACGCGGCGCGGATCGACACGGTCTGGAACGCCGGGATCGGGCTCCTGCGGATCCTGACCGAACTGCTGGAGGAGGCGGGGCACGATTCGGCCCCCTTCGCCGACCTGCTCGCCGCTCTGGAGACCGTCGACGCCGCCACGCTGCACGACCCGGTGGCTCAACGCGCCGCGCTCGAGAAGCTGCGGGCGGCCGGCGTGGTGGACGCGGAGCAGGATCGAATCGAGATCGGTTTCCCTGCGCTTCCGCGTGGCTCCGGCGAGGAGTTCAAGAAGCTGAAGGAGCTGGTGCAGGACCTCCTCCGCAGCGACTGGATCGCCGAGATGCCTCTCGATCCGGAACGGGTCTGCAAGGACGAGAACGAGGTCGTCTACTTCGCCCTGGCGCTGATCCGGCTCACGCAGCAGGTCTGGATGGCGTACGACACGGCGAAGGAACGGGCGGGAGCCCTCGACTTCGCCGATCTCGAGGGACGCGCCCTGCGTCTGCTCCAGGCCCGGGGAGAGAGCGGCGGCGATCCGATCCGCTTCGATCGGGTCTTCGTCGACGAGTACCAGGACATCAACGGTCTCCAGCACCGGATCCTCTCGAGCGTGGCGGATCCGGAGGCGCTGTTCCGCGTCGGCGACGTCAAGCAGAGCATCTACCAGTTCCGCCTCGCCGAGCCGGGGATCATCCGGTCGCTCGCCTCCGCCCGAACGGAGGTGCGCGATCCCGGCGCGATCGCCGATCCCGACGGTCCCTGGAACGTCCTGCTCTCCGCGAACTACCGGTCGCTCCCGCCCGTTCTCGACTTCGCCAACCGGATCGCCGAGGGGCTCTTCCTTCCGGGGGAGATCGGCGGTCCGTACGGACCGCAGGCGCTGATCGGCGAGGCGACGATCGAGGGGGACCCCCCGCCGGCCGAGATCCTCCTCGCGGAGCGGCCCGACGACGACGAGGGCGACGCGGAGAGCGCGCGCCGGGCCGAGCATGCGGCGATCGCGAAACGGATCCGCCAGCTCCTCGACGAAGAGGCGCTCGTGCGGGACCCGGACACGAAGCAGCTCCGCCCGGTCGAGCCCGGCGACGTCGCGATCCTCCTGCGCGCCCGTACCGCCGCTCCGGATCTCGCGCGGCGTCTGGAGGAGGAGGGGATCGCGGCGTCGCTCGGCGACGACGATCCGTTCTTCGAGGCGCAGGAGGTCCGCGATCTGATGCGGATCCTCTACGCGGTCGACAACCTCCTCGACGACGTCTCGCTCGCCGCCGCGCTCCGTTCGCCGGCGTTCCACTGGACCGACACCGACCTGCTCGCCTGCCGGCTCGCCTACCCGCGCGCGACGCGGTACGCCTACTGCCTTGCCGGACTCGCGGCGGAAGGAGGCGACTCCGAGCACGACGAACCGATCGCCGCACGGGTGCTTCCCGCCGATCCGGCCGAGAGGGAACCGCTACTGGGCGCGCGCGCCGCGCTGCCCGACGGGCCCCCGTTCGCGTCGCTCGCGCGGAAGGCGTCGCGGGATCTCGCCCGCTTCCTGGAGTGGCGCGAAGCGGCGGGCGGGATCGAGCTGCCCGAGCTGATCGCCCGGATCCTCGACGAGACGCACCTGCTGCGCAGCGCGGCGGCGATGCCCGGCGGCCTGCGTCGCCGCGCGAACCTGCGCAAGCTCCTCGGGATCTCCCGCCGCTACGCCCGCGAGTCGGGCCACGACCTCCACCGGTTCCTCCACTGGCTGGAGGCGCTCGAGCAGGGAGGCGCGCGGATCTCGGTGGCGCCGGTCGCCGCCGAATCGCTGCCGGCGGTGCGGATCCTGACGGTCCACGCCGCGAAGGGGCTGGAGTTCCCCGTCGTGTTCCTCGCCGACACGAGCCGGCGCTTCGGCGGGGGACGCACGGTCCCGGTCGTCCCGGGGCGCGCGCTTCTCGGCGTCCGGTTGTTCGACCGGGAGGCGTTCGTCTATCGCAAGCCGCATTCGCTCCGCCTCCTGGAGGCGGAGCAGCGCCTCGACGAGCTGGCCGAGGAGAAACGGGTCCTCTACGTGGCGCTCACGCGCGCCCGCGATCGGCTGATCGTCAGCGGCGTCGACGACGGCAAGGAGGTCGTGAGCGCGACGTTCCGGGAGGCGTACCGCGCTGCGCTCGGCCGCGACGACGCGGAGGCGAGCGCGATGCGGGAGACGATCCTCGCGAAGAAGGCGCGGCCCCTCGAGTGGATCGACCTCGCGCTCGGCGTGCCGTTGCGGAGCGAGGATTCCGAGCGGCGCGGCGCGGCCGGACTGCCGCTGACCATCCGCCGCATGCCCGCGCCGCCCGAGATCGAGCGACCGGCGGCGGGCAACCGGATCCACGCGCTGCGTCCGCGGCTCCTGCGGCTGGAACCGGTCGATCCTTCCGAGGCGGCCGACGACGGGACGGT
>WJJW01000065.1 GCA_014729455.1 Candidatus Eiseniibacteriota bacterium | reverse complement strand
GGTCCATGTCGCCGATCTCGTCGAGGAACAACGTCCCGCGATCGGCCATCTCGACCTTGCCGGGACGCGCGGTCGTCGCGCCGGTGAAGGCCCCTTTCTCGTGGCCGAAGAGTTCCGCCTCGATCAGGTCCCGCGGGATCGAGGGGCAGTTGATCGGCACGAACGGTCCGGATGCCCGCGTGCTCCGGACGTGGATCGCCCGGGCGACCAGCTCCTTTCCGGTCCCGCTCTCGCCGAGGACCAGGACCGAGACGTCGCTCGCCGCGACCCGCTCGATCGCATCGAAGAGCGCGAGCATCGAGGGGGTGGACCCGACCAGCCCTTCGAACGCCTCCGCGCGAAGCTTCGGCTCGTCCCCGCCGACCGGGTCGATCCCGCCAAGCCGGAACCGCTTGACGAGAAGGGCGAGCAGGGCGAGCAGCGAGCGCCCTTCCACCGGGATCCGCGGTCGAAGAACGCCGATCCAGCAGGAGCCGTCGGTTCCCTCGATCGGCTCGATCCATCGCCCGTTCTCCGGGTCGTCCCCGCCGGCGGCGAGCGCGCGGGACCCTTCCGGATCCTGTCCCGCAGGGGTCCACAAGATCCGCCCGTCGGGCAGGGGGCGGGCTTCCGCGTCGCCCCCCCGCGCGGGAATCGGACCGCTCACCAGCCCGGCGGCGTCGGCGTGCAGGCGCGCCCGCAGGCGGGCCAGGAAGGAGCCGGCCTGTGCGGGGGAGTCGACCGCCGCGAGCGGCTCGATCAGCTCCCGGATCGGGTCGATCGTCGCCGGCTCCTCCGTCGTCTCGGCTTCCCGCCGCGCGGCATCCCGACCGGGCGGATCGCCCAGGTCGAGCGGCCGATCGCGTCCTTCCAGCCCGGCGGCGATCGTCTCCGCCTCTTCCCACAGACGGGTCGCCTCGCGCGGAGACCGTTCGTGCACGACCCGGGCCAGGATCGCCAAGGTACGCGCTCGATCGGCCGCGTTGCCGAGGTCGTCGAACTCCCGTGCGGCCCGCTGCAAGCGCTCCATCGCCGACTGGATCGCCTCGGCGCTGGCGGCGAGCACGCCCTGCGCGCGATGGATTCGGGCCTGCTCTCCGGACGGTGGTTTCCCACGCAGGATCCGTTCCGCCCGGGTCAGCGTGTCGCGCGCCTCGTCCCGCCGCCCGCATCGGCGAAGGACCTCGGCCTGGACACGCAGCGAATAGGCGGTCAGCCGCGGATCGCGGGTCCTCTCCGCGAGCGGGAGAGCCTGCGCGATCTCCTCGGCGGCCTCGTCGATCCGTTCCGTGGCGAGCTGGACCTCCGTTCGCAGGAGGCGGCCCTCCCCCTCCGACTCTGCGGATCCCGACTCCCGGCCGAGACGCACGACCTCCTCGGCCGCCTCCCCCGCGCGGGCGAGATCTCCCAGATCCAGCAGAGCGCAGCCGAGGTTGTACAGCGGCTTCGCCGTCGCCCCGGACATCCCCGCCTGCTGCCGCAACGCGAGGGCCCGCTCGGCGAAGTCGAGCGCCTCTCCCGCCCGACCCAGCTCGAGCGAGAGGTGGGAGAGGTTGTTCAGGGAATTGGCCTGGCCGGAAAGATCCTGGAGGTCCCCCCGGATCTTGAGGCTTTCCGCGTGGTGCTGCCGGGCCTGGTCCATCCGCCCCTGCTCGTTGAAGACGAGGCCGAGGTTGTTGTGGGCGTGCGCCACCCCCGACAGGTCTCCCGCGGCGCGGAATCCGGTCAGCGCCTCGGCGAGCAAGGCTTCGGCCTCCTCGAGCTGTCCCTGGCCGTAGTGGACCAGGGCGAGGTTGTTCGCCGTCACCGCGATCGCGCGCCGGTCGTCGAGGGTCCTTCGCAGCTCGTAGGCGCGCCGGAGATGGTCGAACGCTTCTTCCGGCTGAGCCATCAGATGGTGGACCATCCCGATCGCGTTCAGGTTCGACGCGATCCCGTCGCGATCGTCCAGCTCGCGGCGGATCTCCAGCGCGTCCTTGAACATGCGGAGCGCTTCCTTGCGGTCGCCCCGATCTCGATGGACCCGACCGAGATGCTCGAGCGTCTCCGCCCGGGTCCGACCCGGCTCGCCGCCCGCGGTGCGGGAGAGGCTCTCGCGGAGGCGGCTCAGTGCATCGTCGGAGCGCCCGAGGCGGAGATCGCAGAGGGCGAGATCGTTGAGGCTGCGGGCCTGCCCGAGGAGGTCCTCCGCCTCGGTACGGATCGACAGCGCGCGATCGAACCGGTCACGCGCCTCGTCGGTCCTCCCCTGGGTCATCGCGATCGTTCCGAGGCAGGCGAGGGCGCGCGCCTCGAGCGGTCGGTCCGGGATCGTCCGGGCGAGATCGAGACAGCGGGCGAAGCACTCGCTCGCCTCGTCGAGGTTCCCGCGCTCGCGCAGGTCCAGCCCTCGGCGGAGGACGATCTGGAGCGTCTCGCTCCAGGCGTGGGGGCTTTGCGGTTCTCGCGACTCTCGATTCATCTCCAACGACCCGCGAACGAACGGTCCTTCGGGGAAATTAGGATACCATTCCCAGGCCGGTCGCAGGCGGTCGCATCTGCATTCGTCGCGGCGAGGCAGGGGCGGGCGAGGATCGTGCCCCGCTTCACATGGGGACCGGGAGAGGGTGGATCAGGCCCCCCAGAGATCGTTCGTGTCGACCGGCTTGCCCTGAAGCTTCAGGTAGTAGAAGAGCTGTCCTTTGTGCTGGTCCAGGTGACCGATCATGTGGAGCAAGCGCCGGCCGAGAACGACCTCTTTCGGATCCCAGGGGGCCGTCGTCATCTTGCCGGCGAGGTCGGCCTCGCTCGTCTTCTCGAGCATCTCCAGGGCGAGCGCCTTGTCCTCCGCCAGCCGCCGTTTCGCCTCCCCGAGGTCGCGGATGGAGGGCATCTTCTCGGCGGGCGGGAGCATCTCCTCGGGAGACATCTGGCTGAAGTCGAATCCCTCCGGCATTCCCCAGTCACCCGTCACGAACCCCTTCATCGCGGCGCCGCAGGCGTCGGTCAGGTGCTTGACGAGCTGACCGGTCGTCATCCAGTTCGAACCGGTCTGCGGCTTCCAGTCGAGATCCTTCTCCTCGACCCGGTCGATCAGATCCTCGGTCGTCTTGAAGCTCGACTCGATCTCGCTGCGGAGGAGCTCGGTCCAGTTCATCTCAATCTCCCATCAGCTTCATCGCCCGGATCACTTCGCCGGGCTCATTCGCCTCGAAGAAGGCGTCTCGCAAGTCGGTCGTCTGGAACGCCGTCGCCATCTGCTTGTAGATCTTCAGGTACAGGGTGTCGTCGTACGGAGGAGCGACGATCGCGAAGAACAGGTGCGCCGGCTCCCCGTCGAGGGTGTCGAACTCGAGGCCCGGGGTCGATCGCGTGAAGGCGAAGATCAATTCCCGGGCCTCGATCGTCCGGACGTGCGGGATCGCGATCC
>WJJW01000064.1 GCA_014729455.1 Candidatus Eiseniibacteriota bacterium | reverse complement strand
GGCGATACCCTGGATCGTTGCCCGCAACCCAAAACTCAGATGCAAGGAGAGGGACTCCATGAACCGATGGCGCGAGCTGCAATCGCACGGCCAGTCGCTCTGGCTCGACTACATCCGCCGGGACCTGTTGACCTCCGGGGAGCTGGAACGGTTGGTCGAGGAGGACGGGCTGTCGGGGATGACATCCAATCCGACGATTTTCGAGAAGGCGATCAACGGAACCGACCTGTACGACGAATTCCTGAAGAAGGAGTCCGGGAAGCCCGGCGCCACGACGGCGGGCATCTACGAATCGCTCGTGGTCGAGGAGATCCAGCGCGCCGCATCGATCCTGGAGTCGGTCCATCGAAGGACCGGGGGCAAGGACGGCTACGTCAGCCTGGAGGTCTCTCCCCATCTGGCGCGCGACGCGGAGGGGTCGATCGCCGAGGCACGAAGGCTCTGGAAGGCGGTCGGACGGGAGAACCTGATGATCAAGATCCCGGGGACCCCGGAAGGGATGCCGGCGATCGAGACGCTGACCGCCGAAGGGATCAACGTGAACGTGACCCTCCTCTTCGCTCAGGACGCCTATGAGCAGGCGGCGGAGGCGTACATCCGCGGCGTCGAGCGTTTCCTCGACGGAGGCGGGGACCCGGCGCGCCTCGCCTCGGTCGCGAGCTTCTTCGTCAGCCGGATCGACACGATGGTGGACGAGCGGCTCGAGGCGAAGGGCGCCGAGGCGTCCGACCCCGCCGAACGGGACCGGATCCGGGCGATGCGGGGGAAGATGGCCGTCGCCAACGCGAAGCTCGCCTACCAGCGGTACCTGCGGATCGTCGCCGCCGACCGGTGGGGCGCGCTGGAGAAGAAGGGGGCCCGGCGGCAACGGGTCCTGTTCGGGAGCACCAGCACCAAGAACCCCGAGTACCGCGATACCCTCTACGTCGAGGAGCTGATCGGCCCGGAGACGGTCAACACGGTGCCGCCGGAAACGCTCGAGGCGTTCCGTGATCACGGCGAGGTCCGTCCCAGCCTGACCGAGGACGTCGAGGGGGCGGAGCGGATCTACCGCGAGATCGAGCAGCTCGGGATCTCGATGGACGAGGTGACCGACGCTCTGCTCGAGCAGGGGATCGAGAAGTTCGTCCAGCCGTTCGACAAGCTGCAGGAGTCGATCGCGAAGGCGGCCGGCACGGCAGAGAAGACCTCATGACCGACGCGAAGACCCTACGGCTCACCCGCGAGATGCAGCAGGTGATCGACGAGCGGCTGTCCCGATGGGAGTCGGACCGGTGCAGCGAGCGGCTCTGGGCGAGGGATGCATCGCTCTGGACGAACGCCGACGAGGGGGAATGGCTCGGCTGGCTCGACGTCGTCGACCGCCAGCTCGACGAGGTCGAGCGGTTCTCCGGGCTGAGCCGCGAGATCGGCACCGGGCGCTATACCGACGCCGTCCTGCTCGGGATGGGCGGGTCCAGCCTCTGCGCGGAGGTCCTGCGGGAGACGTTCGGCCGGCAGGAGGGGTTCCCCGTCCTCCACGTCCTGGACTCCACCGATCCCTCGCAGATTCGAAGCGTGGAATCCGCCTGCGATCTGCGGCGCACCCTGTTTCTCGTCTCGAGCAAGTCGGGCACCACCCTCGAGCCGAACGTCCTGATGGATGCTTTCCGCGGGCGGCTCGAGCGGCTCTCCGGATTGGACGGGATCGGCGAGCGCTTCCTCGCCGTCACCGACCCCGGCTCCCCTCTCGAGGAGCTGGCGAAGCGCGACGGCTTCCGTGCGGTCTATCACGGCGAGCCGCAGATCGGCGGTCGCTACTCGGCGCTCTCCGACTTCGGGATGATCCCGGCGGCGGTCATGGGCCTCGACGCCGCCGACCTCCTCCGGCGTGCGCGGACGATGGCGGCGGCGTGCCGCCCCGGCTCCTCGGCCCGCGAGAATCCGGGTGTCCATCTGGGCCTGATCCTCGGGGCGCTCGCGCGCGCGGGACGGGACAAGATCACCTTGATCCTCTCTCCCGCGCTCGCCTCCCTGGGCGCCTGGTTGGAGCAGCTTCTCGCCGAGTCGACCGGCAAGCGATCCACCGGGTTGATCCCGATCGACGGCGAGCCGCTCGGGGAGGCCGGGCGGTACGGCCCGGATCGTCAGTTCGTCCAGATCGCCCTGCGGGGAGAGGACGAGGTCGTCTTCGGAGCGCTGCTCGATCGGCTCGGCGCCGCCGGGCATCCCGTCGTCCGGATCGACGTGGAGGACGTCCGCGACATCGGGGCGGAGTTCTTCCGATGGGAGATGGCGACGGCGGTGGCGGGCGCGGTTCTCGGGATCAACCCGTTCGACCAGCCGGACGTCGAGTCGAGCAAGGTCCGCACGCGCAAGCTCACCGACCTCTACGAGGAGAGCGGGGAGCTGCCGGGGGAGTCCCCGATCGCGGAGGTCGACGGTCTGCGGATCTACGCGGATCCGGGAACCGCCGCCCGGCTGTCCGGCGGACGCTCCGGGGCCTCCGGCGAGGAGATCCTCGCCGCGCATCTGGCTTCGTTGCAGGATGGGGACTACCTGGCGCTTCTCGCGTACCTGGAGCGCAACGAAGCGCACGAAGCGGTGCTCCGGGAGATCCGCGCCGCCGTGCGCGACGCCCGCGGGGTCGCCACGTCGGTCGGCTTCGGACCCCGGTTCCTCCATTCCACCGGACAGGCGTACAAGGGGGGACCCGACACGGGCGTCTTCTTGCAGATCACGCGCGAGGAGACCGAGGACCTGCCGATCCCGGGCCGGAAGGCTGGCTTCGCGGTCGTCCAGGCGGCGCAGGCCCGCGGCGATCTCGAGGTGCTCGTCGATCGCGGACGGCGGGTGATCCGGATCGATCTCGGCACGGACGTCGAAGGCGGGCTCGCCCGCCTCGCCGAACGGATCCGCGACCTCCTCTAGCGAGGCGACGCGGGAAGGAGGACCGATGCAGATCGGAATGGTCGGGCTCGGCCGGATGGGCGGGAACATGACCCGCCGCCTGATGAGGGCCGGGCACGAGTGCGTCGTCTACAACAAGGACCCGGGGCCGATCGAGACGCTCTCCGGAGAAGGAGCCGTCCCGAGCCGGTCGCTGGAAGAGCTGGCCTCGAAGCTGGACGCGCCGCGCACCGTTTGGCTGATGATTCCCGCCGGAGCCCCGACGGAATCCACGGTCCGGGCTCTGGCCGGGATCCTCTCGGAAGGGGACGTCGTCATCGACGGAGGCAACTCCTTCTTCAAGGACGACGTCCGCCGCGGGATCCAGCTCGCCGAGAGCGGGATCGACTACGTGGACGTCGGAACCAGCGGCGGGGTCTGGGGACTCGAACGCGGTTACTGCCTGATGATCGGCGGCAAGGAGGAGGTCGTCGCGCGCCTGGATCCGATCTTCCGCGCGCTGGCGCCGGGTCGAGGGGGGGCGGAGCGGACCCCCGGCCGCGCGGAGCGCGGGATCGGAACCGCGGAGGAAGGATACGTGCGGGTCGGTCCGATCGGCTCCGGCCACTTCGTGAAGATGGTCCACAACGGGATCGAGTACGGGATCATGCAGGCGATGGCCGAGGGGTTCGATCTGATGCGAAACGCGGACCGGCTCGATCTCGAGGGGGGGACCTCCTTCGACCTCGACCTGGCCGACGTCTCCGAAGTCTGGCGGCGGGGGAGCGTGATCTCCTCGTGGCTGCTGGATCTCGCCGCCGCGGCGCTGTTCGAGGACCGGCACCTGGAGGAGTTCTCCGGCGCGGTCCCCGACTCCGGAGAAGGGCGCTGGACCGTGCAGACGGCGATCGAGACGGCGGTCTCCGCCGATGTGCTTGCTTCGTCGGTCTTCGCGCGGTTCCGATCCAGGCGGGACGCGACATTCGGGGAGAAGCTGCTCTCCGCGCTGCGGCGTCAGTTCGGGGGACACTCCGAGGCCGGCGGAGGATCCTGAGGAGGAGCGGATGCCGGAGAAGAAGCGGAAGGAGGAGAAGACCGGTTCGAGGCGGGCGTCACCGGTCGGACCGAACACGGTCGTGATCTTCGGCGCGGGCGGAGACTTGACGCGCAGCAAGCTCGTGCCGGCCCTGTACAATCTCGCGAAGGCGGGCCTCCTGCCGGACCAGTTCGCCGTGCTCGGCGTCTCCCGGGTCGAGAAGAGCGACGAGGCGTTCCGCGAGGAGCTGGCGCCGGCCGTCGAGGAGCTCGCCTCCGCCGGATTCGATCGGGATCTCTGGGAACGGCTCGCGACCCGCTTCCACTACATACAGGGCGACTTCACCGAACCGGCGATGTACGAGAAGCTGGTGAGCCGGCTCGAAGAGATCGACGGGATCGCGGCGACGGGCGGGAACCATCTCTACTACCTCGCTTCCCCCCCGCGGTTCTTCGCGGAGATCGTCGAGCGGCTGGACGAGGCGGGGCTGGTGCGCGAGACGGAGGAGAGCTGGCGGCGCGTGGTCGTGGAGAAGCCGTTCGGCGAGAGCCTCGAGTCGGCCGGAGAGCTGAACCGGCGCTTGCTCTCGATCCTCGACGAGCACCAGATCTTCCGGATCGATCACTACCTGGGCAAGGAGACGGTCCAGAACATCCTCGTCTTCCGCTTCGCCAACAGCATCCTGGAGCCGATCTGGAATCGGCGCTACGTCGACCACGTGCAGATCACGATGGCGGAACGGTCGGGAATCGGAGGACGGGGCGGCTACTACGATCAGGCAGGAGCCCTCCGCGACATGGTTCCGAACCACGTGTTCCAGCTCCTTTCGCTGATCGCGATGGAGCCGCCGACCTCGTTCCATCCCGACGCGATCCGCAACGAGAAGGCGAAGGTGCTCCAGTCGGTCCAGCCGATGGACGCCGAGGAGGTCCTGCGGAGGACGGTCCGCGGCCAGTACGGTCGTCGCGCGGGCGACGAGAGCGAGGAGATCCGGGGCTACCGGGAAGAGTCGAGGGTCGATCCGGAGTCCCGGACCGAGACCTACGTCGCGATGAAGATACTGATCGACAACTGGCGCTGGGCCGACGTGCCGTTCTTCCTGCGCACCGGCAAGCGTCTCGCCGAGCGGAGCACCGAGATCGTCATCCAGTTCAAGCGGGCGCCTCTGATCCTGTTCCGGCGGATCGGCGTCGGGAACCTCAACCCGAACCTCCTGGTGATTCGGATCCAGCCGGACGAGGGGATCTGGCTGCGGATCGGCGCGAAGATCCCCGGTCCGTCGGTCCGGATCGGGGACGTCGAGATGGACTTCTGCTACGCGGACACGTTCGGGACCGGGCCGGCGACCGGCTACGAGACGCTCCTCTACGACTGCATGCGCGGCGACGCGACGCTCTTCTCCCGCGCCGACAACCTGGAGGCGGCCTGGCGGATCGTGCAGCCGGTCCTCGACGTCTGGAGCGCCCTTCCTCCACGCGACTTCCCGAACTACGCGGCCGGGAGCTGGGGTCCGGAGGAGGCCGACCGGCTGATCGCTCCCGAGGGACGAAGCTGGAGGAACGAGATTTGAGCGAGGCGGACGCGAAGGGGTTCCGCGCGCGCGGACCCGGCGATCTCCGCATCCTCGACGATCCCGGGGAGCTGGGCCGGGCCGCCGCCGACGAGATGATCCGCCGCGGGCGGAGCGCCCTCGCCGCGCGCGGCCGTTTCACCGTCGCCCTCTCGGGCGGATCCACCCCGATGCGGATGTACGAAGCGCTCGTCGAGCGGGCCGCCGACGGCCGGGACGACGACCTCTGGCGGGACACCTGGATCTTCTGGGGCGACGAGCGGTGCGTCCCTCCCGACGATCCGCGCAGCAACTACCGCGCGGCCCGCGAGAACCTGCTGCGCGCCCTGCCCGTTCGCGAGGAGAACGTGCACCGCGTCCCGACCGAGTCGGGCGAGCCCGACCTCGTCGCGCGCGAGTACGGCGCCCGGATCGTCGCTCTGCTCGACGGACCGGACCCTCCGCCGCGCTTCGACCTGGTCCTGCTCGGACTGGGGAAGGACGGGCACACCGCGTCGCTGTTTCCGGGGGAGAGCACGCTTCGCGGCGGAGATCGGATCGTGGCGGCGACCGACGCCGCGCACGACGGTCTCTACCGTGTCACGCTGACGCCGCCGGTCCTCAACGAGGCGCGGGCGGTGATCTTCCTCGTTGCGGGAGAGGAGAAGGCGGATATGCTCTTCGAGGTGCTGGAGGAGCCGCGCCGGTCGGATCCCCGTCCGGCGCAGAAGATCGTTCCCGTTCGTGGAGAGCTCCTCTGGATGGTCGATCGCGGTGCGGCCCGGCGACTCGCGAGTCCGGACGGCCCGCGTCCGGACGAGAGGAGGAGGCCCCGGTGATCCAGATCTCGCCGTCGATTCTCGCCGCCGACTTCACCCGGCTCGGAGACCAGATCCGCGAGGCGGAAGAGGCCGGGGCCCAGCGATTCCACGTCGACGTGATGGATGGCCGGTTCGTCCCGAACATCTCCCTGGGAGTCCCGGTGCTCGCCTCGATCCGCAAGGCGACGCGCCTGCCTCTCGAGGCGCACCTGATGATCGTCGAGCCGGAGCGCTACGTGGGACCGTTCGTCGAGGCCGGGGCCGACACGGTTCTGGTGCACGCCGAGAACGCGCCGCACCTGCACCGCACGATCCAGCAGATCCGCGCGGCGGGCGCGCGGCCCGGCGTGGTCGTCAACCCGTCGACGCCGGCCGAGTCGCTCTCCGAGATCCTCCCGGACTGCGATCAGGTTCTCGTCATGACGGTCAACCCGGGCTTCGGCGGGCAGAGCTTCCTTCGCTCGGTGCTTCCGAAGCTCCGGCGGGTCGCCGCCCTGATCGGCCAGCAGAAACCCGGATGCGACCTCGAGGTCGACGGCGGGATCGACGAGACGACCGCGCCGGACGTCGTCCGCGCGGGGGCGGGGGTGCTCGTCGCCGGCTCGGCGATCTTCGGATCGGAGAAGGGGATCGCCGCGGCGATCCGCGATCTGCGCGCCGCCGCGGAACCGGCCTCTCCCGCGGGACTCTGAGATCCCCGAGCCGCCCGTCAGAGGGTGTCGGGCGGGATCGCCTCCACGAGATCGACCGCGTCGAGCGGGGCCGCGGCGAAACGGATCCCGCCGTCCGGCGGAAGCGTCCCGGCTTGCGCATGCATCGTCCCGCCGATCGACACGCGCGTCTGGATCCGCTCCGGAACGAGGGGACGGCTCGGCCCCATCGCCCCGGTGGGCCCGGGCTCCGGGGACCGTGACGCGCCGATCCAGTAGCCGGAGCCGAGGGCGATCACGAGGAGCGCGGCGGTGGCGTACGACGGGATCGGTCGGCCGAGGAGCCGGTGCAGGAGGCCGGGCCGCCTCCGGCGGTCCCGG
>WJJW01000010.1 GCA_014729455.1 Candidatus Eiseniibacteriota bacterium | reverse complement strand
TATCCGGTTCTGGCCGGGGCGCAGCCGCAGCCGAACCGGCAACCGATCCGGGCCGTCGCGTCGATCCCGCCGGTCGGAATGATCCTGCGGGACGTCGCCGGAGATGGGGCGGAGATCCTCGTCCTCCTCCCGCCCGGAGCCTCGCCGCACTCCTTCGAGCCGACCCCCGGACTGCTCCGCGAAACGGCGCGGGCCGAGGTGTTCTTCCTCGTCGGGCGCGGCCTGGACGACTGGGCCGCCGCGCTCGTGCGGAGCGCCGCCGCCGACGTCCCGCTCGAGAGGCTCGGCGAGATCGCGCTGCCCGGCCCCGAGCCGGAAGCGCCGGGGCATGACCACGGACATCCGCCGGTCGGCGGAGCGGGCCCGGACGGTCTCGATCCCCACGTCTGGCTCGATCCCCAGAAGGCGGCCGCGATGGCGGGCCGAATCGGACTGGTCCTCGGCCGCCTGCGTCCGGAGCAGGCGAAGCACTTTCACGCCCGGGCGCTCGACGCGCGGCGGCGGTACGGAGAGCTGGCCGAACGCGCCTCCGCCCGTCTCGCCCCGGTCCGTCCCGTGCCGTTCGTGACGACGCACGGAGCGCTCTCCCATCTGGTCGCGCGGTTCGAGCTGCGCCAGGTCGGGGTCCTGACCCCGTTCCCGGGAAGGGAGCCGTCCCCGCGGGTCCTCCGGAAGATCATCGAGACGATCCGCGAGACCGGAGCACGGGCCGTTCTGGCCGAGCCGCAGACCTCGCCCCGCTTCGCCGAGGTCATCGCCCGGGAGACCGGAATCGCCGTCGGCTTCGTCGACCCGCTGGGTGGAGGCGAAGGCGCGGAGACCTACGAGGCGTTGTTGCGCGAAGCGGCCGGCGCGATCGCCGACGCCCTGGGATCCGATCCGGAGACGGGCGATGACTGAGGCGGCGGCACGTTCGGGTTCGCGGACCGTCCGCCGGATCCTCGGCGAACACTCCCTGCGCGCGACGCCCGGCCGGATGCGGATCCTCGAGCAGCTTCGGGTCGCCCCGCATCCGCTGAGCGCGGCGGAGCTGCGCGCGCGGATCGGGGGCGTACGGCCCGATCTGGCGACCGTCTACCGCACGCTGGATCGGTTCGTCGCCGTCGGGATCGCGCGGACCGTGTTCGTCGATCCGGTGGTTCGCCGCTTCGAGATCGCGGGGGACCACCACCACCATCTGACCTGCACCGCGTGCCGCCGGATCACGCCGCTGCCGGTCTGCGCGATCGAGCGGATGGAGGAGATCGCCCGCACTGAGCACGGCTTCGAGGTCGACGATCACGTCCTCGAGCTGTTCGGGACCTGCCAGGAATGCCGAACCACGCGGCGATAGAGGCGCGCGGGCTGCGCATCGCGCGCGGCGGCGGCACGATCCTCGAGATCGAGGAACTCGCCGTCGCGCCGGGGCGGATCGTCGGGATCCTCGGCCCGAACGGCGGGGGGAAGACGACGCTCCTCCGGGTCCTCGTCGGTCTCGAGCCGATCGACGAGGGATCGGTCCGCGTGCTCGGCGAGCCGCCCGGCAAGAGCCGCGCGGTCGGCTACCTGCCGCAGGCGCCGACGTTCGATCCGCGCTTCCCCGCGCGCGTCCGCGAGGTCGTGACGCTCGGGATCCGGGATCGCGGGAACGGCGGGAAGGTCGATCGGATCCTCCGCGCCCTCGGTCTTCTCGACCTCGCCGCGAAGCCGGCCGGTCTCCTGAGCGGCGGGCAGAAGCAACGGATGTTCCTGGCGCGCGCGCTGGTCCGCGAGCCGCGCCTGCTCCTGCTCGACGAACCGACGCTCGGGGTCGACGCGAACACCCTCGATTCGTTTCTGCACCTCGTCCTGGAGATCCGCGAGGAGCGGGAGCTGACGGTCGTCATCGTGACGCACGACTTCTCGGTGGTCACCGAGCACGCCGATCAGGTCGCCTGCCTGGCCGGCAAGCTCAACTGGTTCGGCTCTCCGTCCGACCTCGACGAGGGGAGGCTCACCGAGGCGTTCGGGGTCCACAACCTGTTCCTGAGGCACCGGCACTGATGCTCGCCGAATGGCTCGAGTTCGCCTTCCTGCGGCGCGCGCTGGCGGCGGGGCTGCTCGTCGCGCTGGCGGCGGGACTGCTCTCGCCGTTCATCGTCCTGCGCCGCATGGCGTTCGCCGGTCACGGCCTCGCGCACGCCGCGTTCGGCGGTGCGGCCCTGTTTCTGCTGCTCGGCGGAGGCGTCGTCGCCGGCGGCTCGCTCTTCGCCTTGCTCCTCGCGGTCCTCCTCGCGTTCTGGACACGGCGCGGAAGGATCTCCGAGGACAGCGCGATCGGGATCATCGTCCCCGGCGCGATGGCGATCGGGGTGATCGCCCTCGCTCTGCGCAAGACCTACACGCAGGACCTCTTCGGCTTTCTCTTCGGCAACATCCTCTCGGTCCTGCCGGGCGATCTCGCCTACGTCGGCGCGGTCACGGCCGCGGTCGTCGTCGCGATGATCGCCTTCTCGCGGGGGTTCGTCTCGACGACCTTCCACGAAGAGCTCGCCCGTGTCGAAGGGTGGCCGGTCGACCGTCTGCGCGGCCTGTTCCTCGTCCTGGTCGCCGGGGTCGTCGTCGCCTCGATGAAGATCGTCGGGATCGTTCTGGTCTCGGCTTTGCTGGTGGTGCCGGGCGCGACCGCGCTCCTGTTCGCGCGCAGCTTCGCGGGAGTACGGATCGCTTCGATCGCGATCGGGATCGGCTCGGTGCTGGTCGGGATGTTCCTCTCCGTCGTGATCGATCTCCCCTCCGGGGCGGTGATCGCGCTCGTCCTGGTCGTCGCCTACGCGATCGGACGGATCCTGGAGGCGGTTCTCGCCGGTCGCGCGGGGGGCGCGGCGCGCAGCACGGGGTGACCGCGGACCGCGCCGGTCCCCCGGCCGGTCTTCACTCCATCCGGGTCGGCTTCCCCTCTCGATACCGCTCCCGGGCCGCCTCGAGATCAGGCAGGACCTCGTCCATGCCCGCCCCCCGCGCCTTCTCGATCGCCCGGTCGATCGTGGCGACCGCCCGGTCGAACCGGCCGGCCTCGGCGTAGGCGGCCGCCAGGGTCACCAGATACGGGCCGTGCCGGTGACCGATCGCGCCGCTCAGCGATTCGGCGAGCTGCACCGCCTTTTCCCCGTCCCGGACCGCCTCGTCCGGCGCGGTCGCGAGGAGCCGCGCGAGGCGATGCGCCGTCTCCGGATCGGTCGGATCGAGGCGCCGCGCGTTCCGTGTCGCCTCGACCGCCTCGGTCCAGCGCCCGAGGCGGATCAGGGCCACGGAGAGGTTCTTGTACGCGGAGAGCTTGTTCGGATCGATGGCGACGGCTCGGTGGTAGCGGTCGACCGCTTCCTCCAGCATTCCCTGCGTGTACAGCACGTTGGCGAGATGGACGTGCGCGTCGACGTAGCCCGGTTCCCGGTCGATCGCCTTCTCGAAGTTCTCCTGTGCGGCTTCCCACTCCCGGTTCCGCGCCAGCAGCGTCCCGAGGTTGAAGTAGGACTGCGACAGATCCGGACGCAGCTCGATCGAGCGTCGGTACCGTTCGAGGCTCTCCTCGAACCGCCCCTGTCCTTCGTAGACCATCGCGAGGTTGTGGTGGGCCATCCAGGCGTCCGGGTTCTTCGAGAGCGTGTCGAGCCAGAGGGTCTCGGCGTCGCGGAAGACGCTCGCCCGCGCGAAGGTCGCGATCCCGAGGACCACGAGCAGCGCGCCCGCGAGCCCGCGCACGACCCGGCGGTCGATCGGCCCGAACCGCTGGATCAACGCATGGAGCGCGCAGACGACCAGCACGAGGATCCCGACGCTCGGGAGGTACTGGAAGTGATCGGCGACGAAGGAGTAGCGCATCAGGTAGATGTTGATGAAGCCGAGGGCGGGAAGGAGCGTCCCGGCGAAGAAGAGCACCGCGACCAGGGGACCCCGCCCGATCCGATCGCGAACCCGCCACAGGAGGAACAGCGCCGCGAGAAACGCGAGCGGGAACAGATACTGCGCCCACGCAGTCTGGTCCACCTCCCACTTCGGATAGATGAAGGCGAGATCGACCGGCGCCAGGAGCTTGGAGATGTAGATCCAGATCGCCTTTCCGGCGAGGAGCGTACGCTCGATCAGGTTGCGCGACCACTCGGCGCCGTGCGCGCCGACCTCGTGCCGCTCCACCCAGATCGTCACCCCCGCGAGCGCCGCGCCGAGGACGAAGTGCGGCACGGTGAGTGCAACGATCCGCTTCGAGATCGTCCCGCGCTTCCACCAGACGAGGAGCAGGATCGCCGCGGGCAGGGTGCTCGTGACCGTCTTGCTCCAGAGGGCACAGAGGAACAGCAGCAGGCTCAGGACGTACGCCTGCCAGCGAACCGGCTCCGGCTCGGAACGGAACGGCCGGCACGCCCGCACGAAGAGCAGGAACGAGGAGAAGTAGAAGATCCCCGACAGGACGTTCTTGCGCTCGGTGATCCAGGCGACCGATTCGACGTGGACCGGGTGGACGGCGAAGACCGCCGCGGCGAGCCAGGCGGGTCCGATCCCCAGCCTAGACAGCGACAGCCACAGGAGGAACGCGACCGCCGCGTGCAGCAGCACGTTGACGACGTGGTACCCGAGCGGCTCCAGACCCCACAGGCGGTGCTCGATCCAGAAGGTCGTGTAGACGAGCGGGTAGTACTGGGAGGTCGCCGAGGGGTCGAGCCAGATCCGCTCGAGGCCGCCGGGCCGCCAGAGCGTCTCGTTTTCGGTCACGTACGCGTCGTCGTCCCAGATGAACCCCGCGTCGAGCGCGGGGAAGTGGGCGAGAATCGTGATCAGCAGGAGGGCTGCCGCCCCCAGGAGGAGTTGGTTTCGGTTCATCAGAGATCGCTCGACCCGGGATCGCTCGGTCCCGGGTCGGATCCGATCCTAGCCTGCGGGGGAGGGAGAGGGAAGGGTCGGGCGGCCACGCCTACCGGTCGTGTCCGCGGAGCTCCCCGACCGGGTGGATCGCCGCCGCCTTGAACAGGACCGTCACCGTCTTCCCCTCGGTGACGCCGAGCTGGTCCGCCGCCCGCCGCGTGATCGCCGCGTGGATCCGCTCTCCGGCGCAATCGACCTCCAGCAGGCAGCGTCCCCCCCGGTCGATCAACCGGGCCACGGTTCCTTCGATGCGATTCTGGGCGGAGAGGGGACCCAC
>WJJW01000063.1 GCA_014729455.1 Candidatus Eiseniibacteriota bacterium | reverse complement strand
TCCTTCGATCTGTCGGCCGATCGGCGATCTTGTCCTGGTGGATCCCGGTTTCCTGCTCTCCCGAGACGCGCGTGTCTTTCCCGATGAGGAACGCAGACTGCCGATCCGCTACCCGTATCCGTATCTCGAGGAGTCGACGGTGGCGATCGCCGTTCCGGATCGGTGGAGCGCCGAGGGGCTGCCGGATTCGGTCGACTCGACGAACCGGTTCGGTCGGTACCGGCGTGGATACGCGGTGCGGGATGGGACGCTTCGATACAGCCGGATCGAAGAGGTTCGGGAACCGCATTGGGAGGTTGCGGAGTATGCCGCGGCCCGGGCCTGGGATTCCGCCTGCTTCGAAGGGGACGCGGAGCAGGTCCTCTTTCGGAGGTGAGCCTTCCGCTCCTTCCTATCGCGCTGAGCGGACGGCCAGGGATCCCGGCGGGGCACCGGGATCCTGGCCGCTGGCGGGGGGACCGTGATCGTCCGACCTCCTCGATCTCCATCCGATCGATCATCTGTGCCTCGCTGAGGCTTCCGGAGGCGTAGGAGCGGAGGTCGCCGAGCTTCGCCTTGAGAGTCAGCTTGCGGAGGTCCTGCTCCTCGAAGTAGATGGAGTTGCGGAACATCACCTTCAGCTCGATCTGCTCCTGATCGGGGAGGCCGGTGAAGAGCTCACCGAACATCAGGACCGTCTCGATTAGCTCTTCCTTGCCCTTGTCGTAGCGCTCCGCCTGACGGGTCAGCTCCTCGTCGCGGTCGTGATCCCGGTCTTCATCTTCTTCTTCGTCGTCCCAATCCTTGAAGATGCGCCACCACTTCCCGTCATGGCGCCATCCTGGGACGAGCGCCACACGGAAGGTGAAGACCGCGGCTCGGCCGTCCACGTAGTAGCCATGGGTCGGTTCCCCGTCGGATACGAGCCAGTTCGGGCTCTCTACAAGCATGTCGTCCATCGCCTTCTCGAAGATCCGGATCTGGCGATCGATCCGATCCTCGGGGTCGGCGGACGCCTCGCCCGGATTCAGACCGAGAACGGCGATCGTGGCCAGACCAAGGACCACTGCGCCTACAACTTGCTTGAAGTACTTTTGATACACGTCTCACCCCCTGGTTCTGGTCACGTTGGACGGTGCCCCATCGGGCCATCCGATCGTCTAGACGAGGCTGGCGGGGGATCCGTTCAAGCGGATCCTCCAGCGCGCCGATCCGCCTGAGGAGGGTGGACACGTTGTCTTCGGCGAATTACACTCTCCGGCTGTAGTTGCGATCGTCCGACATGGGAACGTTGTTCGTACCCTTCCGGGTCGAGGGATAGGCCGCACCCTATGCTCGAAGGCAATCAGAAAGCCACTCGGCAAAGCAGCATCACTGCTGGCGCACACGGCTACTCGCCTCCCCCTGCTTCGGATCTCGAACCGCCCGTGTCGACCTGAAGATTCCGATCGGATCCGGGGTCGATCGCGCCGACCGCGTAGTACCCGGGTTCGAGTAGAGCAGGAGGATTCTGATGCGATTGGGCTTTCTATTGGCTGCGTTCTTGATCCCCACCGTGGTCCTCGTCGGGTGCAACGACGATGATGGCCCGACGGACACCGGAGACACCACCCCACCCGATGGAGTGACCGACCTCGCGGTCATGGAGATGACCGAGGAGACGGCGACGCTGGTCTGGACGTGTCCCGGAGACGACGGAATGGAGGGGAACGCCTCGGTGTGCGACCTCCGGTACTCGCGGGATCCGATCACGGAGGCGACCTGGTCCGCTGCGGCTGCTGTCGCTCCGGCTCCCGAGCCCCGCGCATCCGGGACAGCCACGACCCACACGATTGCAAACCTCGCTCCGAGCACGGTCTACCACTTCGCTGTCAAGCATGCGGATGAAATTCCGAACTGGTCGCCACTCTCGAACACGGTGACCGACACCACGCTCGGAGACCTCAGCCTGATCCTGGCCAGTTCGAGAGCCGGACACTACGCGGTCGTTCCGCCTTGGACGGGCGCCGACTCGGTCGAGGTGTCGCCGAGTGTTCACTTCGTCGGGCCGAAGAAGCTGGGACACCGGAGCAAGCGGGTGTTTGTCATCAGCCCCCTCGGTCCGGGAGGTGGGGTGGACGTGATCTACGGATGCGACACGTTCACCGGTGCGAACGTCCAGCAGGTGACGAGCGAATCCGCGGTCGATGTTCTTCATCTCGACGGTTCTCCGGTCGAGGAGCGGCTCGTCTTCGCCGGGTGGGATCTCGTGGAGGATTTCCATCACGTCTATGTTGTTGGAGAGGATGGTACTGGCTTGCAGCAAGTTACCGTCATCGACGAGGCTCTGATCCTCCCGGACGGTACGCCCGGACGGTTGGTTTCCGCCGGTGAACCGGCTTGGTCTCCCGACGGTAGTCAGATTGCCTTCTTCGCCGGGTTTAGATCAGTGCCGCAGAACTTCGCCCACAACGTGGTCGCCGTGATGGATGCGTCGGGCGCCAACAAACGCATTTTCTACGAGCGACCGGTCGAACAAGCCCACTATGAGGACGCCTGCTGGACATCCGACGGTCAATTCCTGCTCTTCAGCGTCGAGGATGGCGGAAGGAAGGTCCGCGCCGTCCATCTCGCTTCTGGGGCCGTTTCCGACATCACGAGCTCGTTGACCTCTGGAACGGCGGTCGAGGGGGTCTGGACGTCGCCGTATGGAATGGAGATCGTGTACAACTTCCATCTCGTCGGGGGTGGCGATCTCCACGTCGCGCAGCTCAAAGCCGTGGGGTCAAGCCTCTCTGTACAGGGAACGTCTGTGCAGCTCACAAACGGTCAAGCCTACGGACACGGTTATGGAGATCCAGACTGGGCGCCATGGGACCGGTGGGATTGAGGTGAAACAGGGGAGCGCGCAGTCTGTCACTCTGCGCGCTCCTCTATGAGCTCCCTCCTCCAGACGATCCGCTCTCCCTTGAGCACCATCAGCGGCCCTCCCGGCAGGCGCGCACCGAGCATCCACCTCAGGTTCGCCGGCGCCTCGCCGTTCAAGATCAGACACCCGTCGTGGATCAGACGCCGGTGGCAGGAGGCGCACAGCGCGATCAGGTTGTGCTTGCGGTTCTTGCCCCCCCGGGACCGGAAGACGATGTGGTGGACCTCCAACCTGCATCGACACCGACAGCCCGGCGCCTGACATCGCCACCGGTCCCGCTCCAGAACCGCCGCCCACCGCGGCCTCCTCTGCGGATCGACCTGCCGCCAGACGCGGCTCGCCTCCACGAACAGGCTCAACAGGACCATCCAGACCGGATACGGAGAGGGCTCCACCTCCCCGGCAGCCTCCTCTTCGACCCTCTTCTTCGCCCGGATCTCCTCGACCGCCGCCTCCAAGTCGCCCCGGACCTGCTCGGGCAACCAGACCGACGTCCGCCCGGTCCCCTGGATCGAGGGCAAGAGCGCAAACGTCTGCCGCTCCTCGGCCGGCAGCTCCTCCACCGGATCGGGAGGATCCTCGAAGTCGACGGCCAAGAGCTGCTCGACCATCCACTCCAGCCGGGCCATCAATGCCTGGTTCTCCGCCGGATCGGTCGACTCCCCGCTCCGCTTCGGAGCGATGCCGCGGGCGTGGAAGAAGCGGTTCATCTGCTTGCGGCTGCAACGGGTCTTGCGCAGCGCCTCCCGCAGGGCGGTCTCCAGGCCCGGTTGGGGGAGGACGGCGTGGCCCCACCGGCGCCCGATCCTCCGGGCGAGCAGGCGGAGGTTGAACATCAGACGGTACTCGCGCTGCTGCTGGCGGGTGGTGATCTCCGCCGCCCGGTCGATCAGGGCCCCCAAGTCCCGCCCCGCGGCCAGCCGGCCGATCCGGTGGGCGGCCGACAGGCCGATCCGTCCGCCGGCGTAGGCCTGCGCCAGGGCCGGCCGGTCCTCGAAGAGGATCGCCTCGGAGATCTTCTGCCGGGCGGTGCGCTCGGAGAGATGGAGGGATTCGGTGAGGAAGGTCTTCATGTGGGGATATCCGAGCCGGCGGAGCGATTCGGTGTCCCGGATGTGGCGGAGAAGGCGTCCGAGGTAGAGGTCGAGGGGGGCGAGCAGCGAGCGGATCTGCAGGAGTCGGACGTGGGCGTCGAGGGGGGAGGTCGGCCTGCCCGGTGCGGCGATGTCGGCGAGGTCTTCGAGGTACTTGGTGACCTCGGCGAGGGTCCGCTCGGCCGGACCGCGGCCGGGGAGGCGGGTCTTCGCCGACTGCCCATCACGGGATCCACACGGGCATCGTCCTGCAGAAACACCGCCCCGCGCGCCGCTCCGCCAGTATCCGGCGGCATCCGACGCCTCTCGCTCGGGAGCCGGCCCCGCGGCGCTCCCCGCATCGGCTTCCGGGTCCCCTCCGCGTCCCCCATAGCCGGTCTCCGCAAGGACGGCCTCGATCACCTTCCATTGCGGCGCCTCGAAGCCGAGGACCTGGCGGCCTTGCTCCATCACCGTCTCCCAGATCAGTCCGAACGTGCGCGGGTGCGTGAACGAGAACGTCCGGCCGTCGGGATCCAGGTCCTCCTCATCGACCCGGTAAGCCTCCTGCCAGCGCTTCACCTGCTGCCGCAGCACGGACACCGGCGTCTTCGCCGCCCCGGCGAGCCAGGCATCGTGATCGATCGCCTCCTCGACCCCGTCTTCCGTCCACGCCTTCTCCCGCAGCAGAACCGGTCGCAACGCCAGGATCTGGCACGCCGAGACCTTCCCGCCCAGAAACCACTCCTCCGCGGCCGGACACGCGGCCAGGATCCGATGCAGAGCCAGCCGGTTGCGGACCGTTCCCGCCTCCAGGCCGAGCTGCTCCCGGGCGTACGCGCGCACGGAGCCGAAGGAAAGAGCGTCGGTGCGGTGCTTCTCGCTCAGCCAGGCCAGCAGCATCGCCTGCGCCCGCAGCAGCGCCGGCTCCGCCCGGCGGATCGCGATCGCCGCCGAAGCGAGTCGAGTTGCCAGGACGCAGGCGGGATCATGCGCGACCGGCTCGACGACCGGCGGCCTCGCCTTCGCCTCTGCGTCGGACTCGGACTCGGGCGGTCGTTCGGCGACCCGGAACTCCATGCGGCGGTCCCCTTATCGAACACAAGAGCACATACGGCAACCAACCGCCGCATGCCTATGCAACCGAAACGTTCCGATACTCGAAGATGATCTTCATACTGGCGGTCTGCTGTGACATCAACAATTCCCTGGCCAGTCCTTGGCTCCTGGTCACGCGACGCGCGCAGTACGCAATGCAGATGCAAGTCTGATGCCGGGGCGTGGACGTGCCGCGCGAGAAGGGCAAGAAACCGAGCGGAAACAGGGAAGGGAAGCAACAACTCCCTTGGCGACCCCACACCGTAGGAGCTTCGACACCACAGAAGTGAGTCGAGCCCTCGACGACAGCGTCGAAGGCTCGACACCAACCTGGCCCGATCGCGTCCGGCCAAGACCGGGACCAACGACCTCGGACCGCTACCGCGCCAGACCTTTCCTTCGCCAGACCTCTACTTCGGCTTCACGCCTCGCACCTTCGCGCTGGCGATGTACTCGCCGGGCGGGCCGTCCAGCTTGTCTCGAATCCGCCGGTAGAGAGGATCTTGGACGTCCTCCATCGGGTCGACGTTGGTCGTCGTCTCGACTTGAACCTCCTCCAATCCACTCTCGCGCATCATCGCCGCATACTCGTCGACCAGAACCGCCCCTGCGATGCAACCGACGTACGCCTCCAGATCCTCCCGAACCGAATCCGGAAGCGGCTTCCGCAAGACCATGTCGCTGACCGCGACCCGCCCGCCAGGCTTCAGCACCCGGACGATCTCGCGAAAGACCCGCGGCTTCGCCGGCGAGAGATTGATCACGCAGTTCGAGATGACGACGTCGACGCTCGCGTCTTCGAGCGGAATCTTCTCGATCTCTCCGACGTGGAACTCCGTGTTCGTCACCCCGGCTTTCAGAGCGTTTCGCTTGGCGCGCTCGACCATCTCCGGCGTCATGTCCACGCCGATCGCGCGCCCGAACTGACCCACCCGATGCGCGGCGATCAGCACGTCGAATCCGCCCCCGCAACCGAGATCGAGCACGACCTCACGAGCCTTCAGTTCGGCGAGCGCCGTCGGATTCCCGCACGAGAGCCCCAGATTGGCACCCTCCGGAAGCCGTGCGAGCTCTTCCTTCGTGTAGCCGATCTTCTCCGCGAAGGCGTTCACGTCGAGCGGCTCGAACTCGGTGGGCTCGCCGCAGCATCCGCCCCCCTGTTGCCGTTCTTTCTCGATCCGCGCGTAGCCGTCCCGCACCTGCTTTCGGATGCGCTGCTCATCCATCGTTCGATTCCTCCCGGAACGGTGACCGCCCCTTCTGCCTCCGGAATTTCTTGAACTCCTCTTCGATCGTCGCGGCCTTCTTCCGCGTCTTCGATTCGGGGTCGTTCTCCTGCATCATCCGTTCGATCTGCTTCTGCCGCTCGACCGCTTTCTGGTGAAACTCGTCGATCTCTCTGCCCATGTCCGGCCCTTTCGCCTCGATCGGCAGCTTCTCCAATCCGGCAGGATCATCGAGAACGAACCGGACGTCGAACGGGTTCTCGATCTCTCGGACGATCGCGCGCTTCCCCAACCCCCGCAGGATGTGGAGGACCAGTTCTCGCGAAAGCCGAAGCTGCTCGGCGATCTCCGCCGCCGTCGGCGGCCGGTTCAACACGTGGGAAAGCACACGGATCGACGCAACGATGAGGTGTCCCTGGCCACGGCTCGGTACGAACTCCATCTCCTCCTCCTCTAGGAGAAGGATACCATCGCAACGGGATCCGGCGACCCGGCGCTCCGCGGACACCCGGCGGCCACCATCCGGAGGCGAAGGCTCCCGGAATCCCGCTCCGTCACCCGGCGCGGAGCCAGCCGCTTGCCCGATCCTCCGAGTGGAACACGCGGACCTCGTATCCGCGGTTCATCGCGACCGTCTCCACGAACCGGAACACCTCCTCCTGCTTGGAGTGAACGATCGCGATCCGGTCCGTCCTCTTCAATCCGACCCGCGCCGCGTGCATGGGGAGGTCGTAGACATCCGCGGCGGAATCGACCAGAACGGCCTGGCGGAAATCGCAGAGATACCGATCCGTCTCGTTCTCCCGGGAAACGGTAACCGCGCGGCGCGCCAGTTCCTCAGCGGTCGCTCCGTCGATCTCCCCGCTCCCGATGATGCGGACCCACCTCGGGTCCTGCAGGAACTCGATTCGATGGGGCACGAATCTCCTCCTCCGAGCCTTTCTACCTTCGATTCAGTCGCACTCTTCGGCTCGGCTTCGTGGTCGGAAGATACCTCCTTTCGGTCCGGTGCAACAAGCCCGGTCCGCCGTCTCCCCGCCCGTCCGTAGCGGCACCCTCGCAATTGTGGTACACCCTCGCCATGGTCAGGCATGAACCGCGATCGAGGCGGCGGCCGGCCGATCCGGAATCGGTCGGCGCCCAGAGGCTTCAGGCGGCCCATCTGATCGGCGCCGCCGGGCTCTCGATCCTGGCCCAGTTCGCCGTCGACATGCCGGGCGGGTACTTCGGTCCCGCCGACACGACCACGAGGTTCGGACTCCTCTACGCGGGGGCGGTCACCGTCCTGGCCGCACTCGGAGTGGCCGCCTGCTTGACCGGGAGCCGGTGGAGGGCGCTACTGAGCCCCCTCTTCTTCTCGCTCAACGTCGGGATCTTCTTCGGTCCCGTGATCGCCGATCCCGTGGTCGCCGGGTCCGTTCTGCTCTGGCATCTCGTGCTGGTCGGCGGGTTCCTGTTCCCCCTGGATCCGGCCGCTTCCTGGACCCTCCACCCCCGCGTCGGTGAGGACGAGGAAGAGAGAACCGGCCGCTGGCTCGAACGCAACGGCCGCGCGGTGCTGCACCTGAGCGGCCTCGCCATGGTCCTGACGGTTCTCGCGGTCGGATTCGAGATGGGTCATCGGGCGCCCGCCCTGATCGTCTGCATCCTCCTCGACCTTCTGGCGCTGGCGGCCTCGATCCCGTTTCTGATCGGTCTCCTGCGGACGAGGCGACTCGTCCCCGTGCTCGCCGTCGGATTCCTGATCGCCGCTCTCAGCACGATGTTCCGGCCGGAGCTGGCTCTCGGGCTGTTCGCCGGCTACCTGGCGATCGTCTGGGCTTCCATCATCGGACGCACGCAGCTCTTCTCTGAGATCCTGCGGCACTTCTACGGCCAACCGGCCGTGCTGATCCTCGCGAGCTTCGGCGTGTTGATCCTCGCCGGCACGCTCTTCCTGAGCTTTCCGGCCGCGTCGGCCACCGGAGAGGGGATCCCGCCGCTCGACGCGCTGTTCACCGCCACCAGCGCCTCGTGCGTCACCGGCCTGATCGTTCTCGACACTCCCCATGCGTTCTCCTCCTTCGGGCACGTGATCCTGCTGATCCTGATCCAGATGGGCGGGCTGAACATCATGGTCCTCTCGACGTTCGCGGCACTCCTCCTCGGTCGGGAGCTCGGTCTGCGCGGGGAGCGGGCGCTCGGCGCGATCCTCGATCTCCAGCAGGGGCGGTCCGCCTACCGCCTGATCGTCTTCATCGTCACGACGACGCTCCTCGTCGAGGGGATCGGCGCGATCGGGCTGGCCTTCGGCTACCGGGACCACGGCTACGGCACCCTCGCGTCGATCTGGAACGGGCTGTTCCACTCCGTCTCCGCCTTCTGCAACGCCGGCTTCGCCCTCCAGAGCGACTCGCTCACCCTCTTTCGGGACCATCCCCTGATCCTGCTCCTCCTCGCGACCCTGATCACGCTCGGGGGACTCGGATTCGCGTTCCTCGCGTTCGTCTGGTCCCGGCTGCGCGGACACCGGGCCCTCGGCTTCACCGTCCAAGCGCGGCTCGTCGTGGCCGCCTCGGCGATCCTGACGGGCGCGGGAACGCTGCTGATCGGCGCCGCGGAGTGGAACCGTTCCCTCGCGGGCCTCGCACCGCTCGAGAGAGCCGCCAACGCCCTGTTCCAGAGCGTCGCGCTGCGGACGGCCGGGTTCAACACGATCCCGCT
Organism: Candidatus Eiseniibacteriota bacterium; assembly: GCA_014729455.1. Classification (GTDB taxonomy): domain Bacteria; phylum Eisenbacteria; class RBG-16-71-46; order CAIMUX01; family VGJL01; genus WJJW01. Next base: position 2,543 of record WJJW01000063.1, on the reverse strand, counting down.
CGACTCTCTCCACTCCGTGACGATCTTTGGGATGATGCTCTTCATGTTCATCGGTGCATCGCCCGGAGGGACCGGGGGAGGGATCAAGACCACGACCGCCGCGGTCCTGTTCAGCGCGATCCCGGCGCTCGCTCGCGGATCGTCCCGGATCGTTCTGTTCCGCCGTACGATCCCGCTGGAGACGATCTATCGCAGCGCCGCGATCGCGGTCGTCGGGTCGCTCCTGATCATCGGCGGCGGCGGTCTGCTCCTCGCGACGCAGGACCAGCCGTTCGTGCCGCTCCTGTTCGAGACCTTCAGCGCATTCGGGACCGTCGGTCTCTCGCTCGGCGCGACCGGCGGTCTCGACGGTCTCGGCAAGGGGATCCTGATCATCGTCATGCTCCTGGGGAGGATCGGACCGCTGATGCTCGCGCTGCTCCTCGGCCGCGGCGGAACCGGCCGGCTCGACTACCCCGACGCCAGAATCATGGTTGGTTGAAGGAGGGAATCGATGAGCGCCGAATTCGTGGTGATCGGACTGGGGACCTTCGGACGGAACGTCGCGTTGAACCTGGCCCGCGCCGGCCAGTCGGTCCTGGCGATCGACCGCGACGAGAAGGAGGTCCGCGCCCTGAGCACGGAGCTCGACTCGGTCGTCTGCGTCGATTCGACCGAGGAGGCCGCGCTGCGCGAGCTGCGAGTGGAGCGGATGTCGTGCGCGGTCGTCGCGATCGGCGGCGAATCGATGGAAGGATCGATCCTCACCACGGCGCTCTTGCGGCAGCTCGGCGTCCCCCGGATCGTCGCCCGCGCGATGACCGAACTGCACGGCCGCGTGCTCCGCTCGGTCGGCGCCCACGAGGTGCTCCGCGTCGAGGCGGAGATGGGCCAGCGGCTCGCCCGCCGGCTCGCCCAGCCGAACATCCTGGAGTGGGTCGACCTCGGGCCCCAGGCGGACCTGGTCGAGGTCGAGGTCCCCGAGTCGTGGGTGGAATCGACCGTCTCGGATCTCGACGTCCGACGAACGCACGGGTTCTCGATCCTCGCGATTCGCCGTCGCGGGAAGGTCCGGGCCGTGCTGGAAGGAGTGGAGGTCTTGAAGAGCGGAGACCGGATCCTGGCGATCGGACCGCCCGAGGCGATCAAGAAGATCGGGTCGCTGTCCTGATCATGAAACTGCGCACGCGGATCCTGATCGGCTACGGCTACCTGGTCGCCCTGCTCGTCCTCTGCGCGGCGGGAGCGGGGGTCGCCTTCCACCAGCTCGGCACCGACATCGGCCGCCTGCTCGAGGAGAACGTCGCGAGCATCCACGCATCCGTGCAGATGCGCGACGCCCTCGAGCGCCAGGATGGAGCGATGCTGCGGCGTCTGCTCGACGACCCGGGTGCCGCGGCGGAGATGGAGGCGGCCGAGGCGGCGTTCGACTCCGCCTTTACGGCGGCGGCCGACAACGTCACGAGCGACGAGGAGACGAGGATCTTCCGGGAGATCCGAACCCGGTACGAGGACTACCGACAGGTCCGCGCGCGTCTCCCCGCTGCGGAAACCGGGAGGCTGCCCGACGCTTACGAATCGGAGATCCGTCCCCGGTTGCTCGCCGTGAAGCGGGCGACCCATCAGCTCCTGGAGACGAACCGGGAGGCGATGATCGAGACGGATCGGGTCGCCCGACGGGCGGCCACGCGACGCTCGGTGATCCTCGGACTGCTGGTGATGGTCGCGCTTCTCTCGCTTGGAATCATTGGCCGGTCCCTCAGCCGCAACCTTCTGGCGCGTCTCACGGAGCTGCAGGAGACGACCGCGGCGATCGTCGGCGGCGAGACGGGCCTGCGCGCGCCGTCCCAGGCGGAGGACGAGCTGGGACTGATCGCGCGGCAGTTCAACGCCATCCTCGACCGCCAGCAGGAGGTGGAGGCGAGCGCCCGCGGTTTGTCGGCGCTGCAGCGACAGCTCCTGCTCGGTCTGCTGCGGGAGCGCGGGAAGCCCGCCGCGCTCCTCTCTCCGTCGGGGGACGTGATCGCCACGACGCTGGACGCGCCCGAAACGGAGCGCGTGCACGAGGCGGCGGACCAGCTTCCCAAAGAAGCCGGCGAACCGGGCGAGGAGGCCCCGGTGGTCCTCGAACGGGAAGGCGGCGCGATCACCTATCGCAGGCTGACCACGCGGGACGGTCGGCCCGTCGGCTGGCTCGCCGCGATGGAGTGATCCCCGTGCGGCATCCTCCGCGATCTCAGCGCGACGGGTCCCCCGCGCCCCTTCGCTCTCTCCATTCCCGCACGAGGAGACTGTACACGTAGTCGTCGTGCAAGCGTCCCTCGTAGAGGTGATGCTCGCGCAGGACCGCGTCTCTCTGGAAGCCGAGCGTCTCGAGCAAACGGATCGAGGGGATGTTGAACGCACCGGTCTGAGCGTAGACTTTGTTCAAGCCGAGACCGTTGAACAGGAATTGCAGCAGCAGGCCGACCGCTTCCCGGCCGAGCCCCTTGCCGCGGCTCTCCGGCGCGATCAGGTATCCGATCTCCGCCGAACGGTTGCGGGCGTTCAGATCGAAATAGGAC
>WJJW01000062.1 GCA_014729455.1 Candidatus Eiseniibacteriota bacterium | reverse complement strand
TCCTCGACGGGGGCGGCCTGCCAGGCAAGCTCGCCGACTGCGCCGAGCGGGATCCTTCCTCGAGCGAGCTGTTCATCGTCGAGGGGGACTCGGCCGGCGGCAGCGCGAAGCAGGGACGCAACCGGCAGTTCCAGGCGATCCTTCCGATCAAGGGGAAGATCCTGAACGTCGAGAAGGCGCGGCTCGACAAGGCGCTCTCGAACGAGGAGATCCGGGCGATCATCACTGCGGTCGGCACCGGCTTCGGCGAGGAGGAGTTCGACCTCGAGAAGCTGCGCTACCACAAGATCATCATCATGACCGACGCCGACGCCGACGGGAGCCACATCCGGACGCTCTTGCTGACGTTCTTCTTCCGGTACATGAAGCCGTTGATCGAGAACGGCTACATCTACATCGCCCTGCCGCCGCTCTACCAGGTGAAGAAGGGCAAGACGGTCCGCTACGCCTACAGCGAGGACGAGCGGGAGCGGATCATGGAGGAGCTCGGGCGGGGCGGGATCGGTCTGCAGCGCTACAAGGGTCTCGGCGAGATGAACCCGGAGCAGCTCTGGCACACGACGATGGATCCGGACAATCGCACGTTGATGAAGATCTCCAGTGAGGACGCCGCGGAGGCGGAGCGGATCTTCTCGGTCCTGATGGGGGACCAGGTCGAGCCGCGGCGCCGGTTCATCGAAGAGAACGCCCTCGAGGTCCGTAACCTGGACATCTAAGCGGGAACCGGAAGGAAGGGAATGGAAGAGAAGGGAGAAAGGCTCGTCCCGGTCGCGATCGAGGACGAGATGCGCTCGTCGTACATCGACTACTCGATGAGCGTGATCGTCTCGCGCGCCCTCCCGGACGCTCGCGACGGGCTGAAGCCGGTCCACCGACGAATCCTGGTCGCGATGAACGACCTGTCGCTCTACCACGACCGCGGATATCGGAAGAGCGCGAAGATCACCGGAGACGTGACGGGGAACTACCACCCGCACGGGACCATCGCCGTCTACGACACGATGGTCCGGATGGTCCAGCAGTTCTCGCTGCGCTACCCGCTCGTCGACGGACAGGGGAACTTCGGGTCGATCGACGGCGACTCGGCGGCGGCGGAGCGGTACACGGAGGCGCGGCTGGCGCGCGTCGCCGAGGAGATGCTCCGCGACCTCGAAAAGGAGACGGTCGACTTCCGGCCGAACTACGACGAGACCCGGGAGGAGCCGATCGTCCTGCCGGGCGCATTCCCGAATCTGATCGTCAACGGATCCAGCGGGATCGCCGTCGGCATGGCGACGAACGTCCCGCCGCACAACCTGCGGGAGACGGTCGACGCGCTGGTCCACCTGATCGACAATCCCGATTGCGAGGTCGACGCCCTCTGCGGCTTCATCAAGGGACCCGACTTCCCGACCGGCGGGATCATCCAGGGGACCGCCGGGATCCTCTCCGCCTACCGCACCGGACTGGGGCACATCCGGGTGCGCGCGCGCGCCGAGATCGACGAGATCCGCAGCGGGCGCGACGCGATCATCGTCACCGAGATCCCCTACATGGTCAACAAGGCGGGGTTGATCGAGAAGATCGCCGCGCTGGTGAAGGACGGGCACATCGTCGGGATCTCCGACATCCGCGACGAGTCGGACCGCGAGGGGCTGCGGGTCGTCATCGAGCTGAAGCGGGATGCCCAGCCGCAGGTGGTCCTGAACCTGCTCTACAAGCACACGGCGATGCAGACGACCTTCGGCGCGAACATGCTCGCGCTGGTCGACAGCCGCCCGAAGGTCCTGAACCTGAAGGAGCTGCTGCAGGTCTTCGTCGACCACCGGATCGACGTGGTCGAGAAGCGGACGCGCTACGAGCTGGACCAGGCCGAGAAGCGGGCGCACATCCTCGAAGGGTTCCGGATCGCGCTGGATCAGATCGACGAGGTGATCGCCCTGATCCGGGCCTCGAGCGACGTCGAGACCGCCCGCAACGGGTTGATGGAGAGCTTCGGGCTCAGCGAGGAGCAGGCGAAGGCGATCCTCGACATGCGCCTGCAGCGGCTGACCGGGCTGGAGCGGCAGAAGATCGAGGACGAGTACCGCGAGGTGACCGCTCGGATCGAACGGTACCGGGCGATCCTGGCGGACCGGTCCCTGGTCCATCAGATCATCAAGGACGAGTTGGCCGAGATGGCCGAGAACTACGGCGACGAGCGGCGGACCGAGATCGCCGCGGGCGGGGAGCTGACCAGCTTCGAGGTCGAGGACCTGATCCCCGACGAGGACATGGTCATCACGATCAGCCACCACGGCTACATCAAGCGGGTCCCGATGACCAGCTACCGGAGCCAGCACCGTGGCGGCAAAGGGCTCACCGGCGCCTCGATGCGGGAGAACGACTTCATCGAGCACCTGTTCGTCGCCTCGACGCACAGCTATATCCTGCTGTTCACCAACCGCGGGCGGTGCCACTGGTTGAAGGTCCACGAGATCCCGCAGGCGGCGCGCTCGGCGCGCGGCCGCTCGATCCTGAACCTCGTGCAGATCGCGCGCGAGGACGAGATCAACGCCTACGTGCCGGTGCGGCGCTTCGAGGAAGGCCATTACCTCGTGCTGGCGACGCGCAACGGCGTGATCAAGAAGACCCCGCTGCCCGCCTACGGCCACCCGCGGCGGGTCGGGATCCAGGCGATCGTCCTGCGCGAGGACGATCGGCTGATCGACGCGGCGTTGACCGACGGGCAGCAGGAGATCATCCTCGCCACGCGCGGTGGCCAGGCGGTCCGGTTCCAGGAGGCGCGGGTGCGCGCGATGGGGCGCGTCGCCGGCGGCGTCCGCGGGATCCGCCTGAAGGGAGCCGACGACGAGGTGGTCGGGATGGTCGTGGTCCGGGATCCCTCGATGACGCTTCTGACCGTGGCGGAGCGCGGCATGGGCAAGCGCAGCCGGATCTCGGACTACCGGCTCACCGACCGCGGCGGGCAAGGCGTCCGCAACATCGCGATCTCGCCGCGCACCGGCGCGGTCGTCGGGATCAAGACGGTCCAGGACGGCGACGAGCTGATGCTGATCAGCCAGGGCGGGCAGGTGATCCGGCTGCGGATCAGCCAGGTCTCGGTCCAGGGGCGCGCGACGCAGGGAGTCCGGTTGATCCATCTCGGCGAGGAGGATCGCGTCGTCGGGATCGCGACGATCGTCGTCAACGGAGGCGAGATCAAGCCGGAGGCGACGGCGGGCGGAGAGACGGGACCGGGTCCGGCGGGAGATGCCGGCACGGATTCCGAGGCCGAGGACGGGGACGCGGACGGTGGCGAGGCCGACGCCGGAGGATCCGAGGAAGGGGAACCGGAAGAATGATCGGGGGAGGACTCGGGGGAAGCGAACTCCGGGGGCAGAAGATCTCGGACTACACCGTGCGCAGGCTCTCGGTCTATTACCGACTTCTCGACGAGCTCGAGCAGCAGGGGGTCGAGGTGGTCTCCTCGGCCGCGCTGGCGGAGCTGGCGGGAACGAACTCCGCGCAGATCCGCAAGGATCTCTCCTACTTCGGGACCTTCGGCAAGCGGGGGCGCGGCTACCGCGTCGCGGCGCTGGCGAAGGAGATCAAGAAGATCCTGGGACTCGACCGGACCTGGCGGGTCGTGCTGGCCGGCGCCGGCAATCTCGGCCACGCCCTCAGCATGTACCACGACTTCGAGAAGCACGGCTTCTCGATCGTGGGGATCTTCGACATCGATCCCGAGAAGATCGGGCAGGTCTGGGAAGGGATCCGGGTCCGGCACCTCGACGACTGCGAGCAGGTCGTTCGGGAGGAGAAGGTCGAGCTGGCGATCATCGTGACGCCCGGCGGGGCGGCGCAGGAGGTGGTCGATCGGCTGCGGGCGGCCGGGATCCAGGGGTTCCTGAACTTCGCGCCGCGGAAGCTGCGGACCGACGGAGACGTCCAGCTCCGCAACGTCGACATCACCATCGAGCTCGAAGGTCTCACCTACGCTCTCCAGACTGGTCGCTCCTGACCGGACGATCGCTTGCCACCACGACGCGCTACTCGTCCGTTCGAGTAAAGGAATCAGTTGTTTTGGGTGGGTCAAGGGTATTTAGGGTGGGAATAGTTGCCGCCCCGGGGCGAATCCGAGGGACGAGATGAGGAAGGGACCGGACGAGACGATCCAGCGGTTCCTCCGGGAAGCGGAGGCGGCGCTCGGCCCGCGGCTCCGCTCGGTCGTCCTGTACGGAAGCGGCGCGGGGGCCGAGTGGGCCCCCGGACGGAGCGACCTGAACTTCCTGCTCATCGTCGACCGGGTCGACCTGCCCCTGCTCGGCGACCTCCAGGGACGGCTCCGCGGCTGGGAACGGCGCCGGATCGCGAC
>WJJW01000508.1 GCA_014729455.1 Candidatus Eiseniibacteriota bacterium | reverse complement strand
GGGCCGCCGTTCTGTACAGGAGATCGAGACGATCAGCCGAAGAGCCGGTCCCGCAAACGGAGGAAGTAGAAGACGACCGCCCCCGCCGCCGCGACGCCGAGCGAGTCGACCCCGGCCTGCATCGGGATCCGCACGGTCGCCTCGCAGCGCGACCGGAGCGCGCCGCCCGGCCCGCTCCCCTCGCTTCCAAGAAGCAGTGCCGTCGGCCGATCCAGGCGGACCTCCGCCAGCGGGATCGAACCCCGAGGGTCCAGACCGAGCAAGCGGTAGCCGCCGCGCTCCAGCGCTTCGCCGAGAACGGAGACCGGCAGGTCGGCGACGATCGGCAGCCGGAACGAGGCGCCCATCGCCGCCCGCACGGCTCGCGGGTGGAACGGGTCGACGGTTCCCTCGGTCGCCAGGGCACCGGTCATGCCCGCCGCGAGCCCGCTGCGGCACAGCGCCCCCGCGTTGGTCGGATCCTGGAGTCGGTCGAGGACGAACAGGCAGGGGATCGTTTCGTGGGCGGGGGCGGCGAGGACGGCGGCGAGATCATGGACCGGCCGCCGGAAGAGGCCGACGGCATCCTGCGGCGTGCTCAGCGTCGATACGGCGGAGAGGATGCCCGTCGCCGCCGCGGTCGGGGCGAAGCCCGCCGCGCGACAGAGGGCCTGGATCGCTCCCGCCTCGGGACTCTCCGGGTGATAGAAGAGGACGCGTGGCGAGAGCCCCGCGTCGAGGGCTTCGAGAACGGGTCGGGTCCCGTCGGCGAGGAAGAGCCCCTCGCGTCGCGCCTCCCGGGGATCCCGGGCGAGGCGCCGAGCCTCGACGACCCGCGGGTTGCGGCGGGAACGGAGCAGCCGCTCCCGCTCCCTCCCCTCAGGCGTCACCCGACCCGAGCTTCTCCTCGGCGATCCTGCGCACGATCGCCGGATCGACCGAGCCCTTGTGGTCCTTCATGACGACCCCCATCAGGCGGCCGACCTGCTTCGGATCGCGGATCCCGCTCTCTTCGATCGCCTTGTCCACGATCGCCCGGGTCTGCTCTTCGTCGAGGAGCTTCGGGAGATACTCCGAGAGCAGATCGATCTCCCACTGCGTCTTCTCGATGAGCGCCCGGCCCGCCTCTCCGCCCTTCTCGAAGTCCTCGAGCGACTTGGTGAGCTGCTTGACGTAGGTGGCGGTCACCTCCAGGGCGATCTCGTCGGTCATCTCCCCCTTGAAGGAGCTCGCGGTTCTCCGCTCCATGATCCGGGTCTTCAGCATCCGCAGCACGTCCGCGGTCCGGGAGTCGCGGGCCTTGATCGCCTCGCGGAGGCGGCGGTCGATCGTCTCGAGAAAGGTCATGGGGTCTCCCTTCGTTCTCTCCAGCTCGGCTCCTCTCCGTCTCGCCAGACCGTGTCGATTCCGACGCCTCGCTCGGTGTCGAGCGGGTGATCCTGGTTGAGGCCCGTCTGGGTCCAGAGCCGGTCGTTCCCGGCGAAGCGCTTCTCCGCCGGATACGTGTCGTGCCCGCCCGTGTCGACGAACAGGCCGAGGGTCTCGATCCGGTCCCGCGGGCCGCCGCGGGAGGCGGTGTTCGCCCGGCCGAGCGTGGTCCCCGCTTCCACAGTGTAGTGGTCGTCTCCTTGGACATCCCAGAAAAAGCCGATCCCGTTCGCGTTGCCGCCCCCCAGCGAGAGGTTCGGAGCGTCGTAGACGTCGTCTCCGGCGCGCTCGTAGAGGAGGCCGAGCGAGAAGTCGTGTCCGGCCCCGATCGCCATGTTCCGCGTCGCGCGATAGCGATCGTCTCCACCTCCCTCCCAGAGCACGCCGAGCGCGAAGTGTGCGCCGCTCCCCTGGACGTACCAGACGCCGTCGTAGGCGTCGTCGCCGTCGGCGTCGGCGAGCAGGCCGACCCCGTACCAGTAGGCGCAGCCTTGTCCGAACAGGCCGCAGGCGTACCGGTCGTCACCGGCGCCGTCCGCCAGGATCCCGATCCCGCCGGCCAGCGAACGCCCGTCGAGGAAGTCGGATCGCTTGCCGAAGCCGAACCCCTGAGCGAGGCTGGCGTTGTCTTCCTTCGACTGCGAGGAGGGGAAGCGGATCGTCTCGTTGTCGGCTCGATAGACGTCGTTCCCGGCGCGGTCGACGAGGAGCCCGGCGCCGCGGACGTATCCGTATCCCTGGATCTGCTGGAACGCGGTGTACCGGTCGTCCCCCTCCAGATCCGAGAGGATCCCGACGCCGAAGAGGCCCGCCCCCTGGGAGGCGGTGATCGCCCGGTAGCGATCCGCGCCGGCCCGATCGATCAGGATCCCGATCCCGTACAGGCCTGCGCCGAGGGAGACATGCCCCCCGTCGTAGCGGTCGTCGCCCGCCTCGTCGATCAGGATCCCAGCGCCGAGCAGACCCGCGCCGAAGGCGGGGGAGAGCGTGTCGGCCGCCGCGTAGGCGTCCGCGCCGGCGAGATCGATCAGGATCGAGACGGGCCGGTCGACCGATCCGGCCGCCCCGGAGCGATAGCGGTCGTTCCCGGCCGGATCGAGGAGGAACAGGGGGGACGGCCCGTCGTGAAGGTCGCTCCCGCGCCCGCCGATCCGGACCGCGCCGAGCGGGGTCTCGATTGACCAGCCGCGCGGGGGCAGGCGCCCCGCGTGCCGGCGGAGGACCGGCAGCGTCCCCTCCAGGGCAAGGAGCAGATCGGCGACCCCCGCGTTCCAGAGCGACCAGACGATCCGGCCGGC
>WJJW01000507.1 GCA_014729455.1 Candidatus Eiseniibacteriota bacterium | reverse complement strand
ACCGACGATCTGGAACCAGTAGGTCCCCTCGCCGTAGACCCCTTCCACGATCCATTCGTAGTATCCCTCGAAGTTGTCGACCCCCGTGACGCTGTCGACCAGATACGCCGTCCCTTCGTATTCGTAGTAGAGTTCGACCCGTACCAGACCGACACCTTCGAGCGGATCCCACGTGATCACCTTGAGGTCGCCGTCGCAGATTTCGTTCGCTTCGCCGCCGCAATCCTGAATGAGATAGGTGAAGTAGGTCGCCCAGTTGTTCCCCGGGAACTCGAACCCGTCCGCCCAGGCGGTCTCCTCTTGGATCCGCTGACCGTTCTCGTCATGGAGCTCCACGACGGCATGGGCGGCCAGGAACAGCTCGACGCCGGGTTCGTACTCGTAGCCGATCGAGTACGTGTAGGTCGTCACCGGAGGATCGTGCTCCGCCCAGAGGCCGAAGTGCCCGACCTTGGGGTTCCCCTTTCCGGTTTGGGGGATGTCCTCCAGGGTGGTCGCGACGGCGACGTGGCTCTCGGTCATCCACCATCCGCCGGTCGTCTCGATCCGGATGAAGAGATCATCCTGGTCGTTGTAGACGGTCACGGTTCCCACATCGATGAACTGGCCCGCGTAGAGGATCGTGACGAGGGAGTCGCCACACGGGATCCCGTCTCCCAGGGAGACGGTTCCCACCTCCGCGGGCGGAGTCGTCGCGACCGGGTTCTCGGACTCGGAGCAGCCGTAGGCTCCGACGGTCGCGAGGAGGATGATGGCAAAGAGCAGACGCTTCTTCGTCATGGTGCGTGGACCTCTCTTACCGCTGTTGGTTGTTGTCGACCAAGGGGTGTTCGAGCCGATCGGCCATCCCGGCGCGGCCGCCGGCAAGATGGGATCCGGCGGCCAGCCCCCCCCGTGAAGGCCGTGCCCTTACGGGGCCAGCTCCGTGCCAGCGCGCCGTCATCGGTAAGCGACGATCGATCAGGCTCTCGTGACGATCGCCGACTCTCGAAGGCTGGCCGGGCATTGCATCTCGAACGGCGCGGAGTGCGGATCGCTCGACGATTCGGCCCCGGGCGCTGCGTCCCTCGTGCGCACCGCTCGAGCCGCGATCGGCTTGCGCTCAGCTCGTCTGCTTCGCCTTGCGGGTCAGCTTGGCGAACCGCTCGGCCCAGAGGATCCGCTGCTGCAGCGGCCAGCTCTCCGGCGCGCCGTAGGAGCGGCCCGCCAGGAGCAACCGGCTCCCCTCGGAGTCCTCTTCCCACCCGAACTCGAGGTAGACCGGTTCGGGCGACTCGATGCGGAGCGCGAGCCCTTGCTTCGGATCAGCGACCGCGACGCGTCCGATCCAGAGCGATCCGTCACCCAGCTTGATCCGGAATCTCCCCCCTTCGTGGGGTTCGATCGATCCTTCCTCGCCGAGCCAGGTCCGGAGACCTTCCGGGTTCGAGAACCGGGACCAGATCTCCTCCACCGACAGATCGCTCTTGCGGCGCAGGAGGAAGCTACGGGCCGGACCCCGCTCCCGCTCCTTGAGATAGAAGTCCAGCAGCGCGAGGAACGACTCCCACCCGAAGCGGTGGGCGGCCCACTCGGGGCTCCAGTCCTTTCCCTCGCCCCAGCCGCCGTGCGCGACGAGAAGCCGCGTCTTCTCGGCGCGATCCTTCGCATCCTCCAGACGGATCTCGACCTCCGAGGTCCGCTGGAGCGCCGGATGCTCCCACGCGAGGCAGAGCCGCCGTTCCGGATCGACGGCGAGCACGCGTCCGCGCGCCTCGCCGAAGCCGGTCCAGAGGAACGCGTAGTCGTGCTCCGGGCTGGCGGTGAACTCCGCGCGGTCGCAGAACCACGCGACGAGCGATCCCGGATCGGTCCAGGCCTTCCAGACCCGCGGCCGGCCCGCCGCGAGGGTGCGCGAGAACTCCATCCGGCGCTCGCCGCCGCGTTCCCAGGAGCCGGGCCGCCGGGCGAGGCCCTCCCGCAGGCGCGCGAACCGCTCCTCCCAGAGGCCGACCAGGCGGGGACGATCGGCCTCGGCCAGCGCGTAGGAGCGCTGGGTCAGCGTCATCACGCATCCCTCCGGCGCGGGCCAGAAGGAGATGCCGAGGAGCGAGCGCACCCCGTCCTCCTCCCAGAGCACCCGCAGGTGCTTGCCCGGAACGAACGCGCGGATCGTTCCCGTGACCTGCGAGCCCTCCTTCAGGAGCAGGTCGAACGTGCCGCCGACGGCGGGATCGATCCATGCGGTCCGCGTCAGCCAGGTCCGCAGCGCGGCCGGGGCCATCCAGTGCAGGTGCGCGCGCTCGCGGCTGGCGGGCAGCTCGACCTGGAAACGGTGGTAGAAGAGCGGCGCGTCCCCCTCGCGCTCCTCGAGGAGGAACCGGAGGTTCTCGAGCGTCTTGTCCCACTCGGTCGCGACCATCTCGAACCGGGACCGCCAGTCGGGATCCCCCGGGAAGCCGGCGTGGCGGAACTTCAGGTGCGTCGCGCCGTCCTCGTCCTCGAGCTCGAAGGTCGCGACCGTCTGGATCCCGTCCCGCTCCATGAACCAGGAGAGGACCAGCCGGCGGCCGTCGACCATCTCGAGGATCTCCCCCTGCGCGGCGGCCGGCAGCTTCGTGTCCTGCCACTCGATCCGGTAGGCACCTCCCTCCCGGGGCTGGATCCGGACGGTCGCGTACATCCATCGCGAGAGCGCGGCCGGATCGAGCAGAGCTTGATAGACCTCTTCCCGCGGCGCCTCGATCCGGATGCAGCGTTCCACGGTGCGCGTCGTCTCGCTCATGCGACCTCCTACGGCACGTCGGCGTTGTAGGTGTAGGACCGAACGGTCTCTCCGTCGAAACGGAGGTAGAGGTCCCGCGTCTGCGTCGTGCCGCCGATCAGACGGACCTTGTAGTGGACGTAGGTCCAGGTCGAATCGCCGTCCTCGATCCCCCGGCGGTACGGCCTCCCGAACATCAAGAGCAGATCGCTCTTCGTCGTCTCACCGAGCTCGATCTCTGAGACCTTCTCGCTCGGGAAGGAGCGACCCACGGTCGCGCATCCCGCCACGAACGGCAGGAACAGGAAGAGGGCGAGGACCCATCGGGCCCGGCGGCGGCGGACGGCTACGGATCGCATCGGCTTCATCACGCTCCTCGGCGACCTTACAACTCGGTATGGCATTTCAGGTTACAGCTCGCTCGGGTCGAATCGGCAGAGTACCAGAAGCGGTTCGAGATGGTCAAGCGGACCGCGGAGGATCCCGAGCTTGGGAACTTCGCTCCTCCCACCGATAAAGCGGATGGGGGCAACCATGATCCCGGAATCGAACCGATCCTGCACGGCACCGACCGCCTCCGCCGACAACAGCCCGGCGGAGGCCGTGGAGCCGCACCGCCTCGCCGGAGCGAAGTCCCCGGTCCGGTCCGGGACGTTCTCCCGATGCGGTCGGTTCTTCCTCGCCGGCTGTCGGGACGGGTCGATCCCGATCTGGCGGATCGGACCCGGCCGTCGTCCCCGGCTGCTCGTCGGACATGCGGGGGCGATCGAGTCCCTCGCCGTCATGGGCCGGGGCGACCTCGTCGCCTCCGCCTCGCGCGACGGGACCGTCCGGCTCTGGAACCCGCGGAACGGTCGATGCCATGCGGTCCTCCAGGGACATCCGCATCCGGTCCTCGCCGTGGCATCGGACGCGCGCGGAACGGTCCTCGCCTCGGCGGATCAGGAAGGAACGATCAAGCTCTGGGATCTCGCCCCGCCGCGGCCGCGAGAGGCATGGAAGGACGCTGCGGAACCGGTGCTCGGATTGTGCTTCTCGCCCTGCGGCGGCCGGCTGCTGAGCGGGCACGCCGATGGGACCGTCCGCGTCTGGTCGCTCGCGTCGGGGGGCGTGGAGGCACTCCACGAAGCGCATCCGGCCGGCATGCGCGCCTGGGCGGCGAGCCCGGGCCGCCGCTGGATCGCGACCGGCGGCGAGGAGGGTTGGGTCCGCCTCTGGGACACGACGGAGGGACGCTGCGTCCGGACCTTCCAGGTCGGGAAGCATCCGATCGTCGCTCTCGCGGTCGAAGACGAGGGTGGGTCGCCGCTGGCCTTCGACGGAACGGGGCGGATGGTGCAGGCGGGGAGCACGACGCTTCTCCATCTTCGCGCCGGCTCACGGATCCCTCCGGCCCAGACCGGGTCTCGGGTTTCGCTGGTCGCCTCCGGAACTGCGCGACTCGTCGGGGCCGCGGGGCCGGACCGCCTGGTACGGATCTGGCAACACGACCGCTAAACCCTGCGACTTACCGAAAAATTTTCACTGTAACGTACAAACACCTCTCTAAATCGCCTGCTTCCCACAGGTTCGCCCACTTCCCGATTGACTCGTCGTGACCGCCATGCTTAAATGTACACGCCTTTTCAGAGGGTCCCGAGTGGGGCCCGCGAGAACTCCGGCGGGGGACTGCTCTGCCGGAGGCGGCCGGCTTTCGAAGGGAAGGCGAGAGCTTCGTGTCGTCCGCACCAGCTCTGGGCGAGACGGGTTCGAGTCGAGCTGGACCGAGGCGCGTGAAGGATGGATCCACCTTCCGTGTCGGTTCCCGGAGAAGGTCGAAACCCACACCACGAGTGTTCGACACACTTGGAGGCGTAACACATGAGACTCGCTATCGTTCTTCTCGCTCTCGGGTTCATCGTGGCTCCCGCCATGGCCGAGGACTCGGCGAGCATCAGCGCGGATGGCCCGACGAATCTCCCGCAGGATCGGGAGGCGTTCTACTGCCAGGCTCCGCAGGCCGGCTGGAACGCGACCAACGCGTCCAGCGGATTCGTCTCGGAACTGGCGGACGACATCCCGAACGATCTCGTCGGCAACGACATCACGATGGTCACCTTCTACGTGGCTCAGTGGGCCGGCAACTGGCAGGACCCGCTGGCCTTCACCGTCAACTTCTATGACGGCACCTGCCCGCCGGCCATGGACCCCGCGCTCAGCTACACGGTCGATTGGGCGAACATCCAGGCCACCTTCGTCTACCAGGGCAGCTGGTACGTGAAGGAGTGCGTGGTTCCTCTGCCGGAGGCGGTCACGATCACCGAGAACATGTCGATCGGTGGCCTCTCCGAGATCGACTGGGGCCAGAACCCTCCGTACACGGGGCTCTGCCTCACCGACGAGTACACGTACTACGGGTGCGGAAGCGCCTACTGGGCCGGCGACAACTGGGGCTACCCCCGGTGGACGTCGCTCGTCAACTACTTCGGCTATGACATCGACATGGCCTACTGCCTCGACGGCGAAGCCGTCGCCGCGCAGGAGTCCAGCTGGGGCAAGGTGAAGAGCCTGTTCCGGTAATCGCTCGGACATCGATCTGATGCGGGAGCGGTGCCCCTCCGGGGACACCGCTCTTCGCATTTCCCCGCTCGCCCTCCTCCCCCTGGCCTGCGCCCGCGCCGCTGTGGCATCATCATCCCTACGCTCGATCCAGGAGGACCGATGAAGCGCAATCTGATCAACCCGGTCAAGGGGACCCGGGACTTCTACCCCGAATCGATGGCCCAGCGGACCTGGCTCTACGAGCGGATCCGCGCGGTCGGCCGGCGCTTCGGCTACCAGGAGTACGAGGGGCCCGCCCTCGAGCCGATCGCGCTCTACGCCGCCAAGAGCGGCGACGAGCTGGTCAAGGAGCAGGCGTTCGTCCTGACCGACCGCGGCGGGGACGCGCTGGCGATGCGCCCCGAGCTGACCCCGACCCTCGCCCGGATGATCGCCCAGCGGCAGGGACGGCTTCCCAGCCCGGTCCGGTGGTGGTCGTTCGGGTCCTTCTGGCGTTACGAGCGGCCTCAGAAGGGCCGGACCCGCGAGTTCCTCCAGTGGAACATCGACCTGCTGGGGGTCCTCGGCGCCGAAGCCGACGCCGAGCTGGTCGCGATCGCCGCCGAGTTCTTCCGCGAGACCGGCCTCGACGACGGTTCGGTCGTGGTGCAGGTCAACGATCGCGCATTGATGGAATCGGCCCTGGCCGAAGCCGGGATCGCCGGCGAGGCGAAGGGCTCCGCGTTCAAGCTGATCGACAAGCGCGAGAAGCTCTCGGCGCAGGAGTGGCGGGAGTACGCGGGATCCCTCGGCTTCGTCGCCTCACAGGTCGACGCCCTCGCCGCTCTCCTCGAGAATCGCGACCTCTGGCGCGAGTCGGAGGGTCTGGTCCGCCTCTTCGAGGCTTTGGAAGCCTACGGCGCGCGGGATCTGGTCGAGTTCGAGCCGTCGGTGATCCGCGGGCTCGATTATTACACCGGGACCGTCTTCGAGGCGCGGGACCGCGACGGCGAGTTCCGCGCGATTCTCGGAGGCGGGAGGTACGACGATCTGGTCGCCGAGGTCGGCGGCGATCCGGTTCCGGGAGTCGGCTTCGCGATGGGGGACGTCGTCGTCTCCCTGGTCCTGAAGAAGTACGGGAAGATGCCGGAGATCCGGCCCGCCCCGACGCGCGTGCTCGTCACCCAATTCTCCGCCGAGATGTTCCTCCCCGCGATCCGGATCGCGTCGGTCTTCCGCCGCGCGGGGATCGAGACGGAGGTGTATCCGACTCCGGCGAAGATGGGGAAGCAGTTCCGGTACGCCGACCAGCAGGGGATCCCCTTCGCGGTCGTGGTCGGCCCCGACGAGGAGGCGGCGGGGAGGCTCGCCCTGAAGAGCATGGCGAGCGGAGAGCAGGAGACCCTGCGTCCGGAAGAGGCGATCGATCGGGTGAAGGGGTAGCCGGCGCCGCCGGCTGCGCGACCGCTACGCGCGCTCCAGGTACTGCCCCGTCGTCGTGTCGACGACGATCTTCTCCCCCTGCTTGATGAACGGCGGCACGCGGATCGTCGCGCCGGTCTCGACGGTGACCTCCTTGGTGATCGCCCCGGCGGTGTCCCCGCGCGCGGCATCGAACGCCTCGGTCACCTCCAGGGTCACCTTCAGCGGGAAGTCGACGTCGATGATGTTCCCCTGCTCGTCGACGCTGAGATCCATCGTCATCCCTTCGAGCAGGAACGGCAGGTACGGTTCGAGCACCTCCTTCGGGACCGTGAGCTGGTCGTAGCTCTCGTTGTCCATGAAGTGGTAGTCGTCCCCGCCGGCGTAGAGGAACTGGATCGGCTTCTTGAAGACCTTCACCCGCTCGACGCTCGATCCGGCGTTCCAGGTCTCGTCGATCACCTTGCCGGTCGTGAGGCTCTTCAGCTTCGACCGCACGAACGCGCCCCCCTTGCCCGGCTTGACGTGCTGAAAGTCGACGATCCGGTAGAGGCCACCCTTGTGCCGGATCACCATCCCGTTGCGAAAATCTGCCGTCGTCGCCACGCGCTCCTCCGTCGGTTCTTGATGGGGGGTCGTCCCGACGTTCGGCGCCGGGCCACAAGAGACGGATTATCCCGATCGAGCGTTGGTTCGTCAACGGAAACGGACGCGGAGGTCGATTCCCGAGCTCGCTAACCGCCCCGGCCAAAGGAGTTGCGGATCCGGTCCTCCTCCCTGCCGGTCGCCGGAGCGCGGTGCGGGACACCCGGAAACGAGGGGCGGTGGAGGCTCATTGCATGAGTCGAGGAATTCCATGAAAGCCCGCAACGATGCGGGGCGACCAAGGGATCCACAAGCGCAATCTAGAGTGAACATGGATCGAGAATTCCGTGACCGGCTCCGCCGCTCCGGGCGTACGTCAACACCTACACCAAAGAAGAGATCATCGATGAGTCCGCGACGCGGAACGTTCCTGCATTCTCATGATTCCTCCCCGTCGCGCCCCTCACTCACGGTCGTCAACTCAACGACGCGAGCATCGCGCGGGAAACGGGGGAGTCTCCGCGAACACGGTGCGCAACGACGATCAGATCCTCGAGGAGATCCGCTTGGGATTCACCCTGGAGCCCTGGCGAAGAAGCAGGAAGCGACGCCTCGTCGAGACCGCCAAGTTCTCCCTATTCGATGGCGGGATCGCAAACGACCTCGATCCCGAGTCCCGGCACATCACGGAGGGCTCCGACCTGTTCGGACGGGCGTTCGAGCACCTCCTGTCGAACGAGGTCCGCGCCTTCCTCGCCGACCATCGGACCGATCACGACCTGAGCTTCCGGCGCACCACCACCGGCTACGAAGTCGACCTCATCGTCGGCGATCTGGACCGTGCGCCCGAGTTCAAGTCCTCGTCGAGCTCGCCAGCTCGACCTCAGGGGGTTGAGACGCCGAGGGAAGAGCATGCGGTGAAACGTTTCATCATCGCGTGTCGACAGGAACGGCGGCGCAAGACGGAGGATGGAATCGAGATCGTACCCCGGCGCCGGCTCTGCGACGAACTCCGGAAGAGGCAGCGCGTCTAGTCGTCGCGCGGCCTCCTGACCATGTACGTCCCCTCCCGCCGGTAGCCGCGCGCGGCGTAGTACGGGCGCGTGCCGACCGAGGCGATGACGGCGACCCGCGGGTAGCCGGCCTCCCGCGCGATCCGCTCGGCGCGCTCCAGCAGCCGGGTGCCGAGCCCGCGATGCTGTGCGCGATCCTGCGCGGCATCGCCCAGACGCAGCGACGGGCCATAGACGTGGACCTCCCGGACCAGCGCGGCGTCGCGCAGCTCCGGGACCCCGAGATCGATCCCCTCCACCGAGCCCGGCCGCGCGGGCAGGCTCAGCCGCAGGTAGCCGGCCAGGCGGTCCCCCGCCGTCTCGAACGAGAGGAACCGCTCCTCCGTCTCGCGGGTCGCGTACCGCCGCTCGACCGGCCGCAGATCCTCCTCCGCGACCGCATCCCCGCGGACTTCGCGGCAGCGCAGACAGCGGCAGCGCCGTCCCTCCCGCGCCATCCGCTCCTGCAGGTGCTGGCGCATGTTCGACATCTTGCAACCGGCGATGATGTTCGTGCTCGGGATGTCCCGGTAGAGCCGGTTGATCCGGCAGTACTCCGGAACCCGTTCCTTGCAGTCGAGAACGAGATCGAGCAGCTCCTCATCGCCGTAAGGGGTGTACTCCCCCCGCTCCCAGAGCCGGTAGAGATCCGAGTTCGCCAGCAAGGCCGTGGAGTAGATCTTGATCTCGTCCGGCCGGAGGGCCGGATCGCTCCACAGTCGCTCGAAGTCGGCCCGGTCCGAGGCGACCGTCGCCCCGTGCAGGTTCGGCATCCAGTGGAGCACGAGCTTCAACCCGAACGCGCGCAGCCGGGTCATCGCGATCCGTGTCTCCTCGACCGTATGCCCGCGGCCGTTCTTCCGCAGGATCTCGTCGTCCAACGACTGCGCCCCCATCTGGACCTTCGTCACCCCGAGCCGGCGCAGGCGCCGGACCTCCTCGAGGTCGACGTGATCGGGCCGTGTCTCGACCACCAGCCCCACGTTCCGGTGCCGTGCGGTCTCGTTGCGCGCGTGCGCCTCCTCGAGCGTCGCCGAGGCGGTCCCGTTCATCGCGTCGAAGCAGCGCAAGAGGAACCGTTCCTGGTAGTCGCGCGGATACGCCGACCAGGTCCCCCCCAGGACCAGCAGCTCGATCTTGTCGGTCGCATGGCCGTTGAACGCGAACGCCTCGATCCGGCGGGAAACCTGCGCGAACGGATCGAAGGCGAGCAGCTCGGCGCGCATCGCCGCCGGCTCGTCATGGAGGTAGCTCTTCGGCATCCGCACGTCGGTCGGACAGAAGATGCACTTCCCGGGGCACGGAGCCGGGCGGGTCAGGACGGTCACCGGCGTGACGCCGGAGATCGTCCGCACCGGCTTCATCCGGATCTTGCGAAGGAGCCGTTCGTCGAACTCCATCCGGCCGGTCGCGCAGAGATGGCGGTAGACCCGCACGACCTGGCTCTTGCTGAAGACCGACGCGCCGTCGCGCGGATGCCGGCGCAGGATCCGGTTCCAGCGCGCGGGATCGAGTCGATCGGCCGCGTCCGCCTCGGCGAGGATCGCCGCCACCGGACCGGCGTACCGCTCCAGGTCGGTCCGATCGAGCCGGTCCCGGCCGGTGCGCCGGTTCCCGGTCGCTCTCTGCCGCGTCGCCGCCATCGGGCCAGTATACTGAGCCGGCGATGAGACCGGCAATCGCACACAGGCTGGTGGAGCTGAACCGGGAGTTTTACGACCGGTTCGCCGCATCGTTCTCGGCCTCGCGCGGCCGGCTGCAGCCCGGCATCCCGCGCGCGCTGGCGCGGGT
>WJJW01000061.1 GCA_014729455.1 Candidatus Eiseniibacteriota bacterium | reverse complement strand
GCTGCGACGATCCCAGACGACGTGATCCCCCCAGCTGTCGCGCGTCTCCTGCGCGACTACGGGCCCCGGCTGCTCGTGGATCGCCGGCGCGGGGGTCGTCGCCGAGGTGAGGACGATGTTGTTCGCGAGCGACTTCGTGCGGTATCCGGGGAAGACGTCGGCGGCGCGCAGGAGCTGGCCGGTGTCGATCCGCACCAGGTACGGCAGATCGGTGTTCGCGTTCACATAGGACCGGTCGTACAGCCCTTCGGCGAGCAGGACCTGCGCGAAGCCCAGCGCCAGCGCGGGCGTGGTGCCGGGACGGACGATCATCACCTCGTCCCCCTTGCAGGCGGTCGCGCTGTACTCGGCGGCGATGACGACGATCTTGGTCCCCTTCATCCGCGCCTCGGTCATCCAGTGGGAGTCGGGCATCTTCGTCGTGATCCAGTTCATTCCCCAGATCAGGGCCAGGTCGGCGTGCTCGACGTTGCACAGATCGAAATCGACGGTCTGCTGTCCGGTGACCATCGGGTGTCCGGGGGGAAGATCGGTGTGCCAGGAGTAGTTGTCCCAGCCGCGGGCCCCGAGCGCGCGTTCCGGACCGCTCCCGCGGATCTTGTCGTCGAGCAGCGCCATCGCGTTGGCGAGCCGGTACTGGGCGAAGACACGGGTCATCCCGAGCGGCGGCATCCCGCCGCGGAACTTGATCGTCTGCGTGCCCGCCTCCCGCGTCGTCCGGACCATCAGGGGGTCGTACCCTTGCGCGAGCAGTCGGCGGGATCCCTCTTCGCCCGAGTAGGTCCTCGCGATGTTCGCGAGCGCGCGGGCCGAGTAGGAGAACGCCGTCTCCCACGGGACGGAGACCCACGGATCGACGCCGCGCCGGGTGTATTTCGGATCGACCGCGCCGGTGCGTGGATCTCGGGGAAACCCCTCCTCGACCCACTCCTTGAATCCTTTGCGCATCAGGGGACGCTTGCACCGCCGGTCGCCGTAGAAGCGGCGGACCAGCGCCAGCCCCTTCTGGCAGCAACGCGGATCCCAGCGCCGG
The DNA here is from genome assembly GCA_014729455.1 of Candidatus Eiseniibacteriota bacterium. GTDB lineage: Bacteria > Eisenbacteria > RBG-16-71-46 > CAIMUX01 > VGJL01 > WJJW01. Next base: position 15,797 of record WJJW01000061.1, on the reverse strand, counting down.
CTCGCGCGATTGCCGTCGAGATCGGTGGCTCGATGATAACCGTAGGTCGGCGCGATCCGGGTGACGACGCCGTTCTTGACGTACGCCCGCAGGAGGCAGTTGTGCGTGTCGTTGGGCGCGCAAAGAAAGACGAACGAGGAATCGGAATGGTAGAGATCCCTGTAGACCCGTTCCCAGTCCCGGTTCGGATACCGCGACAAGGGATCGCCGACGTAGAGCGGCTCGAGGAGCTCGGTGGCGCGGGCGAGATCCTGTCCCAGGATCAGGGAGCCGAGGCCGGCGCTCGCCGCCTGGAACAGAAATCGCCGCCGGGATCGATCGTGGTCTCGGTCGTTCTTCCTCGGATCGCTCATGGGCTGTCCCCGATCGCCCGGAAGGGCGACATCAAGGGATCAAAGGATGTAGATATCCTCTGATCGTGAAAAAAAAGAGGGAAGCCGGGAATGCGAGTACGGGTCATCGTGCCTCCAGGTCGGCCACCTTCGTCGCCGTGAGCATCTCCAGATACGCTTTGCGGATGTCCCCCCAGCGATCGTGGAGCGGACAGGGATGCTCCTCATCGCACTCGGGAAGACCGAACACGCATTCGCGCGACTCGGTCCGCTCGGGGCCGTCGATGATCTCGAGGATCTCCTTGATCGGCCGGTCCATCGCCTGCCGGCGCACGCGGAATCCCCCGCCCCATCCCTTCTCGGCGTCCACGAAGCCGTGCTTGCGGAGTTGACTGAGGACCTTCGACAGGTAGTTCGCGGGAATCCCCGTGTTGCGGGCCAGCTCCTCGCCGGTCGTTCGGGTCTCCCCCTGAGCGATCAGGTATCCGAGGACGCGAAGGGCGTATTTCGAGGTTCGACTAATCATGACTCTGCGCATGAGAATATCCACTGAGTCGGCGATGTCAACCTTCGATCGCGACCGCTCCGAGGACGCCTCACCCAACCCGCGCGAGCTGCTCCCGCAGGAGCCGATCCGCCTCCCGCATCGACTCCTCCGCCGATTCCATGCAGGACCAGACCTCGTCGACGTAGCCGTCCGCCGAGGCCGACCAGGCCCGGTTGACGAACCGCTCCGCCCGCGCGAACCGGTCCATCACCTCGGCATACTGCTGCAACCCGATCGCCGGGATCATCGATTCCCGCGCCTCCGCGAAGGCGGCGAGCTCCGCCCGCATCTCCGCGTCGATCCGGCCGTGGACGTCGTAGACGAAAACCTCGGCCCGCTCGCGGTTCATTGCGGCGATCCGGTCCACGAGCTTGCGGGTCGAGGTTTCCAGGACCCCGATGTTCTCTCGGACCGTCTCGGCGTCGGCGGCCGCGCGGCGGGCCGTACCGCGGAGGAGCGCCACCCCGACGACCCCGATCGACGCGGCGGCGCCGTACCATCCCCACGCGATCGCATCGGCCTGGCGGGTCGTCACGAAGGCGGCGACGACGAAGCCGATCCACAGGAGCGCGTGTCCGAGCGGTCGCATCGATCCTCCCTCGAGCTCAGCCCTGCCCCGCCGCGGCGGTGAAGACGATCCACAACGCGTTGGCCACCCCGACCAGCGCCTCCCCCACGATGAGGCCTGCCGCGACCGGGATCCCGACGTTCTCGACGAACGCGTTCCCCTTGGTCCGGTCGACGGCGATCCGGACGAGGTTGCCGATCGTGTAGGTCAGCACGATGTTGAACGGCATGTAGAAGCCGAGACCGATCAGGACCCCGATCCCGCCCAGTCCGCTGAAGGCGAGCATCGCGCCGAGCCCCGCACCGGCCGCGTACCGGTAGGCGGGCACGTCACCCCCGACGATCCCCTCCATCACGCCGGCGAGCGCCGTCGCCTGGGGCGCGGGCAGGCGGTCGCTGCCGAGGCCGTACGCCTGCTGGAGGACGATCGCGAGCGCCATGATCAGGACCGGCCCGAGCCAGTTGCCGGTGAGCTGCGCGAGCTGCTGCTTGCGGGGCGTCGCCCCGACCAGGTAGCCGGCCTTCAGGTCGAGCATCATGTCGCCCGCCATCGCGATCGCGACGCAGATCGCCACGCCGACGACCATCGAGGCGACCATGACCTCGGTCGACGCCATCCCGCTGGCGATGAAGATCAGGATCGTCACCGCGATCAGCGTCATCCCGGAGAGCGGCGACCAGTTCGTCCGGCCCAGCGACTCGGAGACGATCACCCCGGCCACCCAGATCCAGAGCGTCCCCAGGCCGGCCATGCCGAGCGCCCGTCCCCACGTCATGTGCTCGGTGGAGAGCTGCGCCAGGATCAGCAGGGCGACGAACCCGATCCCGATCGCCGCGTAGAGGAACCGGATCGGGATCTCGTCCGAGCCGCCGGCGCCGGAACCCTTCTGCGCCTCGTGCATCGACTTCATCGCGCCGCGGATGAGCGGAAACGCGGCGACGATCCCGCCGACCGCCGCGCCGATCAGCATGCCGATCCCGGTCGGCCGGAAGAGCGCCGCGCGGAACCCCTCGGGGCCGGCCGCCGCGATCTCCGCGATCGAGTGCGGGCCGCTCAGGGCGCCGAACCGCAGCAGAAGAGGGCCGAGAACCCAGTAACAGAGGAACCCGCCCAGCCCGAAGATCAGTCCGCCCCGCCCGGAGAGGAACCCCACACCGATCGTCAACAGGGAGAGGTAGAAGGTGAGGTTCAGGATCGGCGGCGCGCCGACGAGGGCGCCGAGGGCGAAGTTCTCCCCCTCCACGTGCGAGAGGCCCGCCGGCAGGTTCAGCACGACCAGGTGGAACGCGCCGGAGACGGCCGCCCCGCCGAGCAGCAGCATCGCCTTGCGCATCCCGGCGCCGGGCGACTTCAGGATCGCGCCGACGGCGATCCCGCCCGGATACGCGAGGCGGTTGAAGTCGATCATCTGCTTGCGCAGCGGGATGATGAACGCCAGGCCGAGGACCCCCCCGGTCACCGCGGCCAGGACCATCAGGACGCGGTTGAACTCGGTGATCCCGGGGTAGACGCCCGCGCGGTCCAGGATGAACAGCGCCGGCAGCGTGAACATCAGCCCCGCCGAAGCGCCGTTCACCGACGATGCGATCGTCTGGTTGATGTTGTTCTCGATGATGCTGGTGCGTCGCATCAGCCCGCGGAGGATCGCCCAACCCAGGATCGCGGCCAGCTCGGATCCCTCGATGCTGAACCCGAGGATCAGGGCGGCGTAGCCGATCGAGACCGCGATGATGGAGCCGAGGAAATAGCCGACGATCACCGCCGGCCAGGTGAACTCCGGATACGCGCCGCGGCGAACGGGACGCCGGTCATCTGCTCTCGCTGGGCTCACGGCCACCCCCTTCCGATCCGCGGCGAGCCACGGACCCGCGGGCCGACGGGCGCCGGCCCCTGGGAAGGTAGCAGATCACCCGACCGGGTGAAATCCGGGGGAGGCTACGGGTCGCAGTCCCCCTGGACCACGACGTAGAACTCCAGATGCTCGCTCTCGAGCCCGGTGGCGTCTTCGACCCAGAACTCGTAGTACAGCCAATCCCCCCCGTTGAGGCCCTTGTACGTTTGGGGGATCGAGCAGCGAGCCTGCGTTCCCTGCAGACAGGAGAGGATCCCGGTCTCGGCGATCGGAACGGTGGTCCGGTTCTCGGAGGGTTCCTCGTCGACCATCAGGTACGCATACTGGTGGAAGTAGGTCGCGTCCCCGTCCGGATCGGCGAAGTCGAACGCGACCTGATACGAGAAGTCCGGGCAGGGGAACAGCGAAGGGACCGTGAGCCCGCCCAGCGAGGGCGGACGGCCCGAGGACTGCCCCTCCCCCAACGTCGCCGTCACGGAGACCTGCCCGACGAACCCGTTGTCCCCGGTCGCCAGCCCGCGGTTCGCAATCGAGACGTACGCCGAGACGAGGAACGTGTTCTCTCCCGGCGCGAGCTGAAACGGCGAAGTGCTCGAGAAGAACGTTCCGTTTCCGCTGTGCTGCACGGTCAGAGCGTTGCGATACGCGGCTCCGTTGACCTGCAGCTCGAGACCGCCGCCCTCCCCCGCAAAGACGCCGGGCCCGCAATCGGCCGTGCCCGTCACATCCTGGATCGCCTCTTCCGGGTTCCCGTACGTCCGCCCGTGCTCCGGATTGGAGATCTGGAGGTCCGGCTGCACTCCGAGCGGAATGATGAACAGCCCCTCCAGGGACGTGTCGATCCTGTAGACGTGATAGAGGTAGGCATCGTCCTGATCCATGGAGGCGAGCAACAGGGTCCCCAGCCGGAGGGCCACCGGGCTGTCGGACAGAGGGTCCTCATCGTCGGTCAACGCCTGGAAGAGATGGACCTCCGTGTTCTCGCCGTAGAGGGTCCGGTACGCGTCGAGACGGTGGATCCCCTGGTCTCGGATCTGCGGAACCCCGCCGACGATCGCTTCGATCATCTCTAGGCCGACGACCTGGCGGATCTCCTCGATCGTCGGCTGGACGTCGACGACGAAGTCGTCGCGCGTCGGGTCGTAGAGCCTGCCGCGAGACGGGTCCAGCATGTCGAGGATGAAGATCGCCGCGGCGGTCCCGTCATCGGACGGATCGCGCCGCTTCGCATCGGTCCGCTCGAGGGCGAACGTCCCCACGGAGGCCTCGCGGTCTCGATCCTCGAAGGCGATCAGATCCAGCCCGTCGGATTCGAGGAACGTCACGTCCAGCTCGGCGAGGGGATTCCCCTCGGGATCCAACGCCTGGACCCGGAGCAGCGGCGGCCCACCGGTACCGCCGAGCTCCGCCGTCCCCCGGTCGTCGGTTCGCCCTTCCAGCATTCCGGCGGCGTCCCCCTGATCATCCGGCGGTCCGCTCCCCGTCGGGGATTCGTCGCGGGAGCAGCCGATCATCGCGACCGCGAACAGGGCCAGACAGCCGGACAGACAAAGCAGGGGAAGCGCGAGGGGTCGTCTCATCGGGGACCTCCAAATCTCGGATCCGGAGCCGCGGCCGGGCTCCCCCACTGCTTCGGCTCTCCGCCCCGCCCGCCTGAGCCGAGGATCGGGGCCGCGGCCATGAACGCTTCTGAACATCCCTCGAAGCATCACTTATCGAGGGACGGCGCAACTCGTTGTCTGCCAACGCCCACAGACTCCGATGGACCGCTGCGGCATCGAGGGATTAGCATGGAGCGCTGGTCCCGGGTCGTGCGCTCCCTGCGGGGCGGCGAGACGCAGAGGCAGGAGACGAGCATGGACCGATTCTTCATCGAGGTTCCGCACGCGCCTCGGATCCCACCGGTGATCGGCTCGAAGGGATCCCACCGGCCGTGACCTACCCCGCCCGACAGCCATGCGACGAAGCCCTGATCCGCTCGACCGAGGTGACCTCCCCCTGCGCCCGTCGCGCGCAGCGATGGGTCCTCACCGCGACGATCATCGCCTCGAGCATGGCCTTCATCGACGGGACGGTCGTCAACATCGCCCTCCCGGTCCTGCAGGTCGACTTCGACGCGTCGGTGGCGGGCGTGCAGTGGGTCGTTGAATCGTACGCGCTGCTCCTCGCCGCCCTGATCCTGCCCGGCGGCTCCTTCGGGGACCGCTTCGGGCGGAAGAGGGTCTTCGCCTTCGGCACCGCGCTCTTCGCGCTCGCGTCTGCCTGGTGCGGCCTGGCGCCGAGCATCACCCAGCTCATCCTCGCCCGCGCCGTTCAGGGGATCGGAGCGGCGCTGATGATCCCGATGAGCCTGGCGATCATCGGAGCCTCGTTCCCCCCTGAGCGAAGGGGACGGGCGATCGGGACCTGGTCCGCGTTCACCGCGATGTCGATGGCCTTCGGACCGGTGCTGGGCGGGCTTCTCGTCGAGTACGCCTCCTGGAGAGTGGTTTTCTACATCAACCTGCCGCTGGCCGCGGTGGTCGGCTTCGCGCTCCTTCGCGGGGTCCCCGAGAGCCGCGCCGATGAACCGTCCGGGCCGATCGACTGGCCCGGCACGCTGTTGGCCACCCTGGGACTGGGCGGGATCATCTACGGGCTGATCGAATCGAGCCGGCTCGGCCTCGGCAATCCGGTGGTCGTCGCGGGGCTGCTTGCCGGCGTCGCGGCGTTGGCGGCGTTCCTGCTCGTCGAGAAGAGGAGCCGCTCCCCGCTGATGCCGCTCCCCCTCTTCCGTTCCACCCCCTTCTCCGGAGCGAACGGACTGACCCTTCTCCTGTACGGGGCGCTGAGCGCCGTCTTCTTCTTCTTGCCGTTCAACCTCCTTCAGGTCCAGGACTACTCCGCCTCGAAGACCGGCCTCAGCCTGCTGCCGTTCTCCGTGGTCGTGTTCCTCCTCTCCCGATGGTCCGGCGGCCTCGTCGATCGCTTCGGGGCGCGTCCGCCGCTGGTCGTCGGTCCCCTGACGGCCGGCGCCGGCATGGTGCTGCTCGCACTCCCCGGCATCGACGGCTCCTACTGGAGCACCTTCTTCCCGGGGATCTTCGTCGTCGGTCTCGGCATGGCCGTCACCGCCGCTCCCCTCACCACCTCCGTCCTGAACAGCGTCGGCGAGGCGCACACGGGGGTCGCTTCGGGGATCAACAATGCGATCTCGCGCGTCGGGGCCCTGCTGACGATCGCGCTCTTCGGGATCGTGATCCTGCAGTTCTTCACGGGCGCGCTGCGAGAGAACCTGGCCGCGCTGCAGGTCTCGGAGGAGACCGTCCGGCGGGTCATGCTGGAGCGGACCCAGCTCGCCGCGCTGGAAATCGACGTCGACTCGGGGCCGGTGGACCGCGACGCCCTGCGACAGGCCGTCGCGTCCGCCTTCGTCGCCGGCTTCCGGTGGGTGATGCTCATCTGCGCGGGTCTCGCGGTGACGAGCGCCGCCATCGCCTGGATCGCGTTTCGGGGCGAGAGGAGGAGCGCGGTCCCCGTGGGGAGGAGGAGGGGGCACGATCCTCAGAAGATTCGCTTAGCAATCGACTAGATCTTCCTTATCATCCTCTTCGCCCGGCTTGGGCCGGAACGGAGGTCCACTCGAGGAAGTCATCGACTCGGCGCGCGACGCCTTGAAACGGGCGTTGCAGGTGCTGGGTCCGACCTCTCCACGACAGCAGGGAAACAGAAAGGACCGGACACCCGCGTGACACAGCCCATGCAGAAAGATCAATTGAGACGTCGGAACCCCGTCATCCTGGTGATCGATGAGAGCCGGGATGCGCTCGAGCGGATCGGCGCGGAGCTGAACCGTCGATACAGCGACGACTATCGAATCCTCTGCCTGCCCGACCCCGGAGACGCGGGGCACCGGTTGCAGGAACTTCAGGAGGCGGGAGACGACGTCGCGATCGTCCTGGCCGCCGACCGAGCGACACAGATCCGCGGTGCCGAGATCCTGGCCGCGGTCCCCGAACGCTTCCCCCGCGCGAAACGCGGCCTCCTCATCGACTGGGGAGGCTGGGGGGATCGGGAAACCGCCCAGGCGATCTTCAACGCGATGGCGATGGGTCACATGGACTACTACGTCCTGAAGCCGTGGCGCTCCCCCGACGAGTACTTCCATCGGACCATCTCGGAGTTCCTGCACGAGTGGTCCCGCGTCGATCCGAAAGGAACCCGGGAGATCACGGTCATCGCCAAGCAGTGGTTGCCGCGCGCCCACGAGCTGCGCGCCCTGCTCTCTCGCAACGGCGTTCCGCACGTCTTCGTCGACCGCGACTCGGCGGAAGGCACGCGGCTTCTCGGAAAGGCCGGGATCGCCGCGGGGGACGATCCCGTCGTGATCACGTTCGACGGCCGCGTTCTCGTGGATCCATCCAACAGCGAGCTGGCGGACGCCTACGGGGTGACCACCTCTCTCGGCAAGGAGCGCGACTTCGACGTGATCGTCGTCGGTGCGGGACCGGCGGGACTCTCCGCGGCCGTCTACGCGTCCTCCGAGGGACTGCGGACGCTGGTCGTGGAGGGCGAGGCGATCGGCGGTCAGGCCGGATCGAGCTCGCTGATCCGCAACTACCTCGGCTTCGCCCGAGGAGTGACCGGGGCCGAGCTCGCCCAGCGCGCCTACCAGCAGGCGTGGGTCTTCGGAACCTGTTTCCTCCTGATGAAACGGGTCGTGGAGCTGCGGATCGAGGGGGACCGGCACGTCCTCTCGATCTCGGACGGCACCGAGGCGACGGCGCGGGGCGTCATCCTCGCGACGGGCGTCTCGTACGCGCGCCTCGGGATCCCGGCGCTCGAGGAGCTGACCGGCTCCGGGGTCTTCTACGGAGCCTCCGCGGCCGAGGCGCAGCAGCTCGCCGGCCAGGACGTCTACGTCGTGGGGGGCGGGAACTCGGCCGGCCAGGCCGCCATGCACCTCGCGCGCTATGCGCGGCGGGTCACGATCGTCGTGCGCAGCGACTCGCTGTCGGCGAGCATGTCGCAATATCTCCGCAACGAGATCGACGCGGCGGCGAACATCGAGGTCCGCATGAACACGGAGGTAGTCGACGGCGGAGGCGTCCATCGGCTCGAGGAGATCCGGCTGCGCGACAGGACCACCGGAGCCGATGAGTCCGTCGAAGCCGCCGGGCTCTTCGTGATGATCGGAGCCCGCCCCCGCACCGAGTGGCTCCCACCGGCGGTGCAGCGAGACGATCGAGGCTTCATCCTGACGGGATCGGATGCAAGACGGGAGGGGAGCGGCTCCGCTCCGCTCCCCCTCATGTTCGAGACCAGCCTTCCCGGTGTCTTCGCCGTCGGCGACGTCCGGCACGGCTCCATCAAGCGCGTGGCCTCCGGCGTCGGCGAGGGCTCCGTCGCCGTCCAGCAGCTCCACCTGCACTTACGGCGCGCGGAGAGCCGGACCGCTACTTCAGGATGATCATCTTCTTGTTCGACGAATACGATCCCGCCTCCATCTGGGCCCAGTAGACGCCGGCGCCGACCTTGATCCCCTGGTTGTTCGTCCCGTCCCAGGCGAGGTTGTGTGGGCCCGCCTTCATCTTCCCGTCGACGAGCGTTCTCACGCACCGACCGCCGACGTCGTAGATCCGGATCGCGACCGGTCCCTCCCGCGCGAGACTGAACGAGATCGTCGTTTCCGGGCTGAACGGGTTTGGCCGATTCTGGTACAGGCGAGTCACACGGAACTGCACGCCTTCCCCTGCCACGGCCGGAAGATCCCCCGTCCCCTGGCAGTCCATCAAGTCCTGGAGGTTCGAGAGCATCGGGATCTCCTCGTACGATTCGACCTCGAATCCCCACTTCAAAGCCGCGCCGATCTCCGCGATCCCCGCTTCGACGACCGAAGGGAGATCACGAGGGCAACGCGCCTCACCCTGTCCGCCGGCGTCTCGCGCCGTCAAGTGGTGCCAGCTCGGACTTCCCACGATGGTCCGGTAATTGGCGTCCGCGGAGAGGTTCTCGTTCGTGATCTGCGCGTACAGCATTTCCTTCGTCCCGTCCTCAGCGCTGTAGTAGCGACTACCCAGGCCACCCTCCACGGCATGGTAGGCATTGAACGAGTACTTGTTGGGACACCAGTTTCCGTACGCATCCACGTCGATCTCGGTCGGATAGCTCGCGTCGTCGGCTTCCAGGAAGCGGAGACAATAGGACGTGTTCAGGTCTCCGCAGTCGTTCAGATCGAATCCGCCTGCATCCCCGTGGAAGGCTTTGCAATAAGCCTCGGCGCCAAGGGTCGACCGCAAGAACATCGAGCCGTAGTCGTCCCAGAACAGGTTCTCTCCGATCCGATCGCCGTTGAACACGAATACCTGCCGGTTCACGTTGGCGTTGCACTCGGGGGAGCGCAGCCACTGGTCGAAGAGCTCGAAGTCCACGTCATGCACCGGTGCGCAATCCGCGCTCCCCGTATTGAGGAGGATCGCCCGATAGCCCAGGATCTGCTGGAGCGTCATCCCCCCCTCGCTTCCGGGCACCGGCAACCGCGCAAAGGGAACGTTGTGCGCACAGGGGACCCATCCGATATCGAATCGATCCCAGTTCCGGTTCTTCGGGATCGGGCAGCCGTACTCCGACTGGCAGGGGTCTTCGCCATTGAGCACGGTCCGCAACGCGTTCTCGATGAAGACCTGGGCGCCTCGATCGTAGCCGTCGATGTAGAGAATCGACGGCTGGAACACGCAGTAGTCGAATCCCTGCCCGCCGCAATCCGGGACGTTCGCCGTACGCAGACCCGGCAGGACCTCGAACTCGTAGAAGTACCCACCGGTCGTGTCGGGAAGATGATAGACGATGCTCGGCGTCTGGACGTAGTTCGAGGTGATGAAGTACTCGACGCGCGTTCCCGGATAGAACACGTCGTCCCAGAGGATCTCGTTCTCCGGGTTTTCTTCTCCGACGAAGTCGTCATCGTCTTCGCGAAAGAGCGTAGCGAAACTGCGGTCCGAGACGTAGAATCCAAGGTCGACCGAATCCATAAGACCCCATGCAAACTGCGGAGCGTCCGGATCGTCGACCGGGATGCCATCGGAGGTGCGGTCCTTCCAGATCTTGTAGCGTGAGGGAGCCCCGTTCTCCATGTCGGCCTGGAAGGGCGCCCGCTTCGCGATCCTCCACCACAGCCGGGCTTCCCAGCGGGTCTCGGGGTGGCCGTCCACCGGTTCCGGCCCGATGACGGTGAGCGTATCCCCCCCTCGGTACGGTCCATCTTCCAGACCGTGATTGAGGTTGTACGTCGTGTTCGCCGGGCCCGGGGCCCGAGGATCGAGGTGACTGGATGGGTTGCTCCCGACGTCCTGGAGTCGGCCGTTTGCGGTGATCCTGATCACCGGTGCGGCGACCGGCGGTTCCGTGACCGCGACCACGATGTTGTCGAGCAACGGACTCGGGTTCGTGACCCCCGTGCAGTCGTTGATGGTGAACGCCGCGCAATCGGACATCACCTCGATCAGGGGCCGAACCCCGAGAGCGGTAGATGGAACCGCCGGTCCGTCTTCGATCTGGGTCCCCCCGTAGCGAACGGTCAGGCACGAGGGATCATCCCCGAAATGGTGCCAATTGCTCTCGCCAAAGGCGTAAGGAGACCAGCCGACCTCGCCGGTATGCTCGCAAGTCCAAGGGTAATAGAACCACCTTCCGGCCAGCATCACCCCGTTGTCCCGCGGCATCTCCGCGTAGAGGTCGAACTCCACGAAGATGTCTTTCGGTTCGTCGGTGCCGAACCAGCACGTGGGACCGACGAAACGCACGTGCTGCATCTCCGGATGGACTCCCTGGTCTCCGAGGCCGTCGTGGCACTCCAGGATGTTTCCCTCCAGCTTGCAACCGCAGGGATCGAGAATCGTGTAGTCGGCCAGAGGCGCGACCCCGGCGAACGTGCCGACCGCCTTGCAGACGCCGGGCGTCCAGTCCTGGGAGTCGCCGGTCTCGAAGTCGTAGAACGCGTCGATTCCGTTTCCGGTGATCGAGATGTCATCGGCACCGAAAGGACCGTACTCGGTCGGAAAGTCGCAGTCCTCATCGGACCAGAAGACATCCGAGTAGAACTCGAAGACGAACTGGATCTCCGTACCGGGCTCTTGATCGATCTCGTCCGCCGTCACGGTTCGCTCGTAGTGCTCCGGCGCTTCCGGATGCCCGATCGAATCGGTAAAGGTCCCCTTCACCCAGTCGAGGTTGTTCGCGCACTCCCCTTCGGGATACGGATTGAGGAGGAACCGCGTTCCGTCCGCGCGCTCGAGGTAGAGCTGGGTCCCGTCGAAGCACGGTTCCGAGAAGCTCCAGTAGTCGAACGAGATGGCCACGTCGCCGTCCGTATACGGTTGTGCCGGCGAGGTGATCCGCTGGCACCAGGTGTTCCCGTATCCCGCACCACACTCCCAGCAGAGTTCGTCCGCGGTCGGCTTGTCGGCACCGACCCAGAGGCTGTAGTCCCCGTTGATGATCGGGGGCTCCACTCCTTCGCCGAGATCGAGGGTGCCGTCGATGACGCGGAAATACTCGTCGGTCTGCGCCGACCGATCGATCGCCTTCCAGCCTTCGCCACCCTCGATGACGTCCGGATCGCCGGTCGGCAATCCGCTCTCGAAGCTCCAGACGGCTTCGGTCTTGGAGCCGTAGGGAATCGCATAGTACTCGCCGTCCAGGACCTCGTACTGCCCGTACCATGTGGTGTCGGCGCGGATTCCGAACTCGGGCGGCCGGAGTGGGCTGTCGTCGATGAGAACGTCGAAGGAGGGGTGTTCGGCGGTCGGCAACCATCCCTGTTCCACCTTGCCGTCAGCCGGACCCACCGCGATGACCATGATCAGCACGACCGAAAGGGAATACCATCTCATTGTCGGGCCTCCCGTTTCTCGATTTCTGGGCGATTCGAATGAACATTCAGCGCTGTAGCGTCCACAGATCGATCGTGAGCGTGAAACCGCTCGGTGGTGGGGGGACCTTGCCCGTTCCGGCATGTCAGCTCCACAAGTTGGAAGTCACCGGTCCTCGGGAACGTGGCGACAGTAGTGTAGAGGGCGGGATTCGCCTTGTCAAACAGCTATCGGCCGGACAGATGCGACCTGGATCCTCCGGCTCGTCTCCGGAGGAACGCGGATGGCCCCCGACCTCGATCGGGAGGGCGAAATCCGTTGCGCCCCTACGGACAGCAGAGCTTCGGCGGGGGTTGCTCATTCCACCGCGTCACGGATCCCCTCGCCCCTCGTATCCCTGAGCGGCGTCGAAGCGCACCCTGCACCGAATCCATCTTCGCTGTCCGTCAGCCAACGGGACGCCCGACGATCCACCGCCACCCCGAGACGATCGCTTCACGACCAAGGATGCCGGAATGACGAAACGACCGTCCGAACACTGGTGCTCGTGCCTCATCCCCTTGTGCGCACTGATCGCGTTTCTTGCTGCGAGCGCCCCGCTTTGCGCCCAGGGCCTTTTTCTTCCGCCGGAGCATTGCCCCGTCGAGTACTCTCCGCATGACGTGGTTTCCTGCGACGTCGACGGCGACTACCGGCTGGATCTCGTCGCCGCAACCGGAGGAGCGGGAAGCGTCTCCGTCCTTCTGAACGAGGGGGATGGCACGTTCCGGCCCGGCGCCGTCTACGACGTCGGCACGAGTCCCCGCGCCGTCGTCGTGGCCCGCATCGATCCGGATGCCCATCCGGACATCTTCACGTCCAACTCGGGCTCCGACGACGTTTCCGTGCTCATCAACAAGGGCGAAGGGACGTTCTCCGCCGCTGTCCACTACGCGGTCGGTGAGGAGCCGTGGGGGGATTGTCGCCTCCGACCTGGATCTCGACGGCGGATGTCCCCGGGCAGGACGCGTTGGGTTCCGCGGCGGGGGTGCATCTGGCTGCGAACCAGCCGAACCCGTTCACGAGTGTGACGACGATCCGCTATGCGCTCGAGTCGCGGATGCCGGTCCGCCTGTCGATCGTCGACGCGCACGGGCGTCTTGTGCGGTCCCTCGATCTCGGGGAGGCCGATCCCGGACCCCATCATCTCTCCTGGAACGGCCGCGACGGCAAAGGTCGTTCCCTGCCCAGCGGGGTCTACTTCGTCAAGCTTCGGGCGGGGTCGAGCGTCCAGAACCGGACGGTCCATCTGCTCCGTTGAGGTCCGGCGGCGAAGATGAGGTCGCCGGACGCGGCTACTCGGCTCCGGCGGAGGCCCTTCCTCCGGCCGTCCGATGACCGGGGAGAGGATGCAGCAGATCCTCGCGAAGCGCGGGAGGGGCGCCGTCGCCGACGAACGAAGAAAGGACCGCTTTGTCGGCGTCGCGCCCCTCGAGCGAGCCGAGCTCCGCCGAGCAGGGCATCGTCCCGGGAGGTCTTGCCAGGTCGCGCACCCAACCCGCCGCCAGGCGCTCGCGGTCCACGTCCCGCAGGAACTCGAGGACCAGGGCCTTCGAGGCCTCGGGGGCCAGCCAGGCTCCACCGTCGGGGCCCGCCGCCGCGCAGTACAGACCGACGGCATAGACATCCAGCTTGAAGATCGTGACTTCCTTGACCGCCAGACCCCGCAGCGTGAGCTCCCGCCCCTCCAGAGACATCGTATCGGCGAACCGGACGCCGTGGATCTCATGGACATCCGCGGACAGGCACGGACACGCGAGCGCGAACAGCGCGCCCGTCACGATCGAGGTCCCGGCGGCAGGCGGTCTGCGCGGACTTCCAGAGCAAAGATGCATCCCCGGCTCCCCCTTCGTCGGACCATCAGGCCTCGATGCTCGGACCGCAGCCTGACCACGGGATGTCAGGGAATGACAAGGAGTTGATGAGCGTTGTGTCTGCGAGGCCCGTCGGGACCGCGCGGCGGCCTCACTCGCCTCCGAGCCGCACGATCCGGGCCACCTGCGGCGGCATGCCCGCGACCTCGACCCTCAACCAGTACAGGCCCGCCGGCGCGGGACGGCCGTCCGCGTCCCGCCGCCCCTCCCAGCGGAACACGTGGATGCCCGCCGCGAGGGACTCCCGCGCCAAGCGAGCAACCTGACGCCCGGTCACGTCGATCACCGATGCGCGGACCGGGACCGATCCGATCCCGGAGGGCCCTGCCCCCAGGCTCACCTCGATCCGGGCCCGGTCTCTCATCGGATTCGGCGCCACGGTCAGAAGCGGAATGGAAACCGCTCCCGCACGTTCGGGACGGATCGTTCCACCGGGACACTGGACCGGAAAAACCCGGAAGCTCTCGCCGGCGACCGCTACGAACTCCTCGTCCGCCGCCAGATCGCGCGGAAAGGCATCCAGAACGGTCTCCGACTCGCCGAGGACCACCGGCTGGAGGGGGTCTCCGATGTCCACGACGGCCATCCGCTCGCGCGCCAGGTAGGCATGGTCGCCGCGGATGTCGATCGCCGTCGCATCGAGCATCTCGATCCCCTCGATCCGCCCGACCTCGACCGGCTGCGACGGATCGGTCACGTCGACGATCTGGACGCCCCGCCAGTCAATGAGGAACGCGTGCTGCCCGGCCATCGCGAAATCCCGCGCCGCTTCGGTGTCCAGCGCGCCGATCAGAGTCGGCACCGCCGGGTCGGCGACGTCCACGACGCGGAAGCGGTAGCCGTCCAGAACGTAGGCATACGTCCCCTCGACGGCGATCGCGATCCCCTCGACCGAGAGCTGTCCGAGGACGGACGGCGAAGCGGGGTCCGAGATGTCGATCACCCGTAGCCCGTCCCCGCCGACGGCGAACAGCAGGGATCCGAGGGCGACGAGGTCGGCGACACCGTCCGCCTGGGGCACCGTGGTGACGTAATGCGGGCTTTGCGGGTTCGACACGTCGGCCACGTCGAGCGTCCGCGTGGCGTAGCCGATATACGCGAAGTCCCCGTGCGCCTCGACGACCTCCGCTCGTTTCGCCGTATACATGGCGCCGATGACGCGGGTGTCGGCCGGATCGGAAACGTCGACCACCTTCAACATCGGGGTCGTGTCGGTCAGATAGAGGAGATCCGCCTGGACGGCAATCGAGTGGATGTCGCGGGGCCAGGGAGTGCTCTCCAGCGCCTTGGGACGGACATCGGCCGGTGCCGACGCGAAATGGAGTCCGCCGGTCAAACGGTCCTCGCAGAAGTAGAGGATCCCATCGGCGACGTGGAGGCCGAACAGCTCGAACTCGAACTCCTCTATGTGGACGAGTTCGAGCGCGGCGAGGTCGGCGGCATCGACGACGTAGAGGATCCCGGAGCGCGACGATCCCGCCGATGCGTAGATCGCATCCCCGTTGACCGCGACCCGGTTGACCGGAATCGGCAGCTCCTCGAGCGAAGCCACGACCACCGGATTGGCCGGGTCGCTCAGATCCACCACGTCGAGGAAACCCTCGAACCCGGAAACGCGGGGACCGCCCCCGAGATAGGCGCGGCCGTCGGCCATGGCGACACTGGAGAGGATCGCCGTCGACCACATCGTGGTCACCTGCACCGGCTGCGCGGGATCCGCGAGGTCGAGCACCGAG
>WJJW01000506.1 GCA_014729455.1 Candidatus Eiseniibacteriota bacterium | reverse complement strand
TTCGCCGGGATCCCGGCGGCGACGCCGCTGTACGAGGCCGAGGAGGTTCCCGGGATCTTCTTCAAGACCGGCTTCGTCCCGATCGAAACCGCCGACGGCGAGATTCTCGGCATCGTGGCGGTCGAAGGGGGATCCGGCTTCTTCACGATCCTCCCGTCGTTGCGACGGACCTGGTGGGCGATCGGGATCGTCTCGGCTCTGATCGCGGCGGTCCTGGTCCTCTTGCTCTGGACCGTCTTCCGGGCCCTTTCCCGGTACGAGCAGGGGATGCGCGGCGCGGCGGCGCTGGCGACCGCGGGCCAGCTCGCGGCGGTCGTCGCGCACGAGATCCGAAACCCGCTCGCGATCCTCCAGTCGCGGGCCGAACGGGTGCAGGAGGAACTGCTCGACGGGGCCGATCCGAAGGAGGCGGCGGCGATGCTCGATGTGGTGCCGGTCGAGGTGCGGCGGATGAACCGGATCCTGACCAACTACCTCTCGCTGGCGCGGCTGCGCGAGGGGCCGGGAAGAGCGGAGCTGCTCACCGTGATCCGTGAGACGCTGGAGCTCGTCGAGGCGGACCTCTCCCGGCAGGGGATCCGCACGCGGCTCGATGCGCCGGGGGAGGATCTCCGGATCGCGATCGACGCGGGACCGCTGCGGCAGGCTCTCCTGAACCTCTTCCTCAACGCGCGCGACGCGATGCCTGCGGGGGGCGAGCTCATCGTCGGCGTCGCTCGCGAGGGGGCGGTGGTCCGGATCGAGGTGGCCGACACCGGAACCGGGATCGAGAAGAAGCGCCTCGGGCGTCTGTTCGAACCGTTCTTCACGACCCGGGCGAGCGGCAGCGGGCTCGGACTGGCGGTGGTCGACTCGGTCGTCCGAGCGGCGCGCGGTCGGATCGAGGTCGCCAGCACCCCCGGCGCCGGCAGCCGGTTCACGCTCCGGCTGCCGGTCGAACCGGACGAGGATGCAAAGGGGGAAGACGATGGTGCATGAGGAGCAGGCGCAGCAGGAAGAGCCCGCGTTCCGGATCCTCCTGGCCGAGGACGAGGCGACCTTCCGCGAGGACATCGAGGCGGCTCTCCGAAGGAGAGGGTACGATGTCGTCGCGGTCGCGTCGGGCGCCGAGGCGCTCGCGCGCCTGGAGGCGGAGACGTTCCATCTGCTCGTCACCGACGTGAAGATGCCGCCCCCCGACGGGATCGAGCTGCTCCGCTGGGTGAAGCGGGAGCGGCCGCTCGTGGAGGTGCTCGTGCTGACCGGCCAGCGCGAGCTTCTCGAGGATCCGAAGAGCGCGCGGGAGGCGATCCGCGACGGGGCGTTCGACTACCTCTCCAAACCGGTCAGCGCGTTCGATCTGATGGTGAAGGTCGAGCGGGTGCGCGAGCGGTGGGATCTGATCGCGGAGAAGGAGCGGCTCCGGCGCTGGGCCTCCTACCTGTCTCGCGAGGATCTCGAGGAGGGACGGTTCGAGAGTCTCATCGGGACCAGCAAGCCGGTGCGCGAGCTCTTCACGCTGGCGCGGCGGGCGGCCGCCACCGAGGCGGCGATCCTGATCCGCGGCGAGAGCGGAACCGGCAAGTCGGTCCTCGCCGCGGCGATCCACAACCACAGCAAGCGTTCGCATGCTCCGTTCCTGAAGGTGAACAGCGGCGCGATCCCGGAGAACCTGCTCGAGAGCGAGCTGTTCGGCCACGAGCAAGGCGCCTTCACCGGTGCGGTCCGACGCAAGCAGGGGCTCTTCGAGGTCGCCGAAGGGGGGACGCTGTTTCTCGACGAGATCGGGGACCTCCCGATGGCGATGCAGGTGAAGCTGCTCTCCGCGATCGAGGAGAAGCAGTTCCTGCGGGTCGGAGGGACCCGGCCGATCCGCTGCGACGTCCGGATCCTGGCCGCGACCCACCGGGATCTCGAGCAAGGGATCCGGGAGGGGACGTTCCGCGAGGATCTCTACTACCGGATCAACGTCTTCCCGCTGACGATCCCCCCGCTCCGGGACCGGCCCGAGGAGATCCCGCTGCTGGTGGAACACTTCTTGAAAGGGAAGGGGATGGACCCGGAGAGGGTCCGGCCCGAGGCGCTCCGCCTCCTGGCGGGGTACCGGTTCCCCGGCAACGTCCGGGAGCTCGAGAACCTGATCGAGCGGGCCATGATCCTCGCCGACGGACGGGAGCTGGGAGCCGAGCACTTCCCCTCCCTCCATCGGCCGGACGGAACGCAAATGGTTGCTACACCGGAGATTCCGGATGATGGGCTTTCGATGGACGAAGTCGAGAAGAGGTACATCCTGGCCGCCCTCGCCAAGGCGGAGGGGAACAAGAGCCGGGCCGCCGCCCTGCTCGGACTGTCGCGGCGGACCCTCTACTCGAGGATGGAGCGCCACGGGATCGCGCCGTAGGGTGTCCCATATGGTTCACCCGACCCACCGGGCTGTCCCTGGGGGGCCATCCGGTCCGAAGGGGTGATGAGACGATGATCCGCATGCCGACCGCCTTCCCTTGTCTGCTCCTGCTGGCGCTCCTCGCCGGGGCCGGTCCTCTGGTGGGAGCCGCCGGGGCGCAGCCCGAGGTGACCGACGTCGAGGCCGAGCTGGAGCGGACCGATCGGATCCTGGATCGGGCCCGGGATCAGATCGAGGTCTCCCTCACTGGACGGGCGCGGGACTTCTTGAGTCGCGCCATCGAGATCCAGGCGCATGCCTGGCGGAGCTATCGCGAGGGAGGGGGGAGCGGCCGCCACCAGCAGGCCCTCCAGCTCACCCAGAAGGCGCGGGACCTCGCGCGCCGGGCGGTCGAGACGGCCGCGCTGGAGATCCGCGCTTCGGAGAAGATCCGGGATCTGATCGGCTCGACCCGCGATCTGATCGACCGCACGACCGAGCACGTCCAGGAATCGGGGGACGACCAGGCGGCCCGGCTCCTGGAAGCGGGGGTGCGCCAGCTCCAGCTCGCTCAGGAGGCGTACCGGGGCGGCGAGCTGCGGCACGCGATCCGCCTGGTGGGCGCCGCTCGGGACCTGGTCCAGCGAGCCCGGGATCGGGTTCGGGTCCGCGAGAGCAGCGGCGCGTCCGTCGAAGCGATGCTCGAGCGGACCGAGGTCGCTCTCGAGGAGATCGCCCTCGAGGTGGACGGAACCGCCGACGAGCGCACGGCGCGACGGGTCGAGGAGGCGCGCCGCTTGCTCGACACCGCCTGGCAACGGCACCGCGGCGGCCAGCCGCGCGCCGCGCTCGCCCTCGGGATGCAGGCGCGCCGGGCGGTGCTCGAAGCGATGCTCGGCCTGACGCGGACGCCGGAACGCCCGGGCGTCGATCGCGCGCTCCGCGCGGTCGGCCAGCTCATCGAGGACCTGGCGCCCGAGATCTCCGCCTCCGGTTCCTCGAAGGCGGCCGAGCTGCTCGACTCGGCCCGGACACGTCACCGGGAGGCGGTCCGGGAAGCCGACGGCGGCAGGCTCGGGCCGGCCCTCGAGCGGGCCCGGCTGGCCGACCGGCTCCTCAAGCGTGCGGCCGAGGCCGCCGGGATCCGGTAGGGGAGGCGGCGGCGCCGCGCGGGATGGACCGC
>WJJW01000505.1 GCA_014729455.1 Candidatus Eiseniibacteriota bacterium | reverse complement strand
GCGTAGGGGGCCCCACCCCGCTTGAGGAAGTACCGTCGGCGAGACCGGAACCAGTACTCCGGCCTCCGTCGCCGTTCGGCGTTCGCCTTGCCCGTCACGCCCGTCGACTGGCCGCCGACGTGCACGATACGCGCGTCCGGCACGTACCAGCATCGGTGGCCCGCTTCCCGGGCGCGGAAGCAGAAGTCGGTCTCCTCGAAGTAGAGGAAGAACCCCTCGTCGAAGCCGCCGACGCGGTCGAACAGCTCGCGACGGATGAAGAGCGCCGCGCCGGTCACCCACCCGGCGCCGCGGCGCTCCCGAACATGCCGGTCCGCGATCCGGCGACCGGCCGGTCCGCCAGCATCCACGAGCCGGTAGACGGCGCGATCGACCGCCTCCCGCGCGATCGAGGGGAGGCGCCCGTGCGAGAGCTGCGGAGAGCCGTTCGGATTGTCGATCCGCGGACCGACCACGCCGACCTCCGGGTGCCGGCGGAGTTCCTCGAGGACCGGCGTGACGAAGTCCTCCTTCGTGAGCGTATCGTTGTTGAGGAAGAGGAGGATCGCCCCGCTCGTCTGCGCCGCACCGCGGTTGTTTCCGGCGCCGAAGCCGAGGTTGTCGGCAAGGAGAAGCGACCGGACCCCCGCGATCCCTGCGATCCCCGCGCGGTCGCTCGGCACCGGAGAGGCGTTGTCGACGACCACCACCTCCGGCTCCGGCCCGCAGGCGGCGCGGAAGCTCTCCACGGCCCGGCGGGTCATCGCGGCGCCTCCGTGCTGGAGGATCACGACGGATAGATCGGCGCGCGGCGACACGAACGGTCCTTTCGGGTCGTTTCGACCATCGGAAGCCGGACGAGGCGGGCGTAGAGGATCGCGAGCCGGTCGACCGCCCGGCTCCATGTCCCCTCCCCGCTCGTCATCCGAGCGGACATCCGGCACAGCACGGCCTCATCGCCGACCCGGCGGTCCGCCCGCCAGAGCTTGCGACGCGCGTGGATGGCGCCGGGATGAACGAGCAGCCAACCGTACGCCTTGACCAGCGCGGAGAGCGGACGCCTCCCCGTCACCAGAGCGTGGAGCAGCTTGGCGATCCCACCGGCGACGAGCAGCGGAAACGCGCGGAGGATCGTCCTTGTCCCGAAGAAGAGATAGAGATTCAAGAGCCGGTTGCGTTCCTGCAGAAACGCCATCCGCGGGCGCAGCGACCCTCCCCCGCTCGCTCCGCCGACGTGCTCGACGCGCGAGTCAGGCGCCATCACGACCTCGAGGCCCGCGAAACGCGCGCGCAGACCGAGGAAAACGTCTTCGGCGTAGGCGAAGTAGAGCGGATCGAATGGCGGGTCCGGGAGGAGCGACCGCTTGTACAAGACCGAGGTCCCTCCCGGATAGAAGATCTCCCGCGGATCGTCGAACACCCGCATGACGTTGTGGCCGAGCAGGTTGATGGAACCGTTCCGTTCGTACCAATGCTCCGGGACTCCCTCGGTCCGCACGAACGAGGCGACCGCTGCGATCTCCGCCGGCCCCGCCGCTCGGACGAGCTCCGCAAGCCAACCGGCGGCGACGACCGTGTCGTTGTTCAGCAACACGACGCGCTCGGTCTCCGTGGCGGCGACGCCCGCGTTGTTCCCGCCCGCGTAGCCGAGGTTTTCGCCGGTCTCGAGGATCCGGACCTCCGGAAACCGCTCCCGGACGAAGGCGACGCTGCCGTCGGTCGAGCCGTTGTCCACGAGCAGCACGGTGAAATCGGGGTACTCCTGCATCAGGACCGAGGAGAGGCAGCCTTCCAGAAACCGCATCCCGTTCCAGTTCAGGACGATCACCGTGATCGGCGCGGCCGTCATGCGCCCGGAGCGCCTCCCGCGTCTGCGGCGCGATCGGCGCCCGGCCCCGGCAGGACCGTGCCGAGCTTCTCCCACACCCGATCCTCGATCTTCTCGATGAAGAGCTGCATGTGGTGGTAGGGGATCTCGATCCCCGCCGCGTCGAGCGCGAGCTTGCTCGCCTCCATCACCCGGTGGAAGACCGGGATCTCCCGGCTCGCGTCGTCGATCCAGACCCGGACCTCCATGTCGATGCTCGACGCCCCCATCTGGGTGACGACGATCTCCGGCTCCGGCTTCCTGTCGACCCCATCCACCCCACGCACCGCCTCCAGCACGACCTCGCGGGCCCGCGGGATGAACTCCTTGTACGCGATCCCGATCGGGACGTCGACGCGCGTCTCGCCGTGCTTCGAGTGGTTGACCAGCACCTCGTCGATCACTTTCTTGTTCGGGATCACGACGTAGGTGTTGTTCAACGTCCGGATCCGGGTGGTACGGATGGTGATGTCCGTGACGCTGCCGTACTCGCCGGCCACCCGCACCCAGTCCCCGACCCCGAACGGCTTGTCCCAGAAGATCGTGAAGCCGGCGATCGTGTTGGCGAGCGAGTCCTGGGCCGCGAAGCCGACGGCGATCCCGGCGATCCCGATCCCGGCGAGCGCCGCGCCGACGTTGATCCCGAGCTGGTCGGCCGCCATCACCAGGCCGAAGATCAGCAAGGCGAATCGGTAGATGTTGTCGACGAGCAGGCGGACCAGAGGCTCGGCAAACCCGGTCCTCCTGAGGACCAGTTCGATCGGATTCCTGCTCAACCGGAAGAGCAGCCAGAAGAGCGCGGCCACGACGATCGCCGCGACCAGGTTCGGCAGGAACGCGATCGCCCGGGTCAGGAGCGTCTCGACGTCGAGCTTCGACAGCAACGGATCCATCATGTTCCCTCCTTGGCGTCGGCGCGGCCGGTCCGCGCCCTTCCCAGGATCCGGCTCCAAGGGGGAAACCGCAAGGGCCGCCGTCAAAGCGACGGCGGCCCTTACCGGTTCCCTGGACGAGAGTCCCGCTCTACCCCTTGCGCGTGTAGATCAGCTCCATCGTCTTGACCCACTCGCCGTCCCGCTCCTCGAAGGATTCGTGGACATGCTTGTCGTCGCTCTCGATCTTGATCACCGAGCGGAACGGGACGTCCTCGCGGCCGGTCATCGGGTCATCCATGGTCCCGGTGTAGGTGTAGGTCTTCTCCGCCGGGTCGTAGACACCGGTCGCCGTGAAGATCCCGGTCCCCATGTTGTCGACCCAGGAGTTGACGTACTCCTTGTTGAACTTGTCGAACCCGACGATGCCGATCCCGCGGAACACCCCCATCCCCATCTGGCCGGTCACGTTCTCCTCGAGGTAGCGGCCGTCGAGGATCCACTCCCCCTCGGACACCCCGCTCGACTCGGTCGCCGGGCCGTCCGGTCCCTGCCACCACGACTTGACCGCCACGTCCCATGTACCGACGAACGCCTGCAACGCTTCATGCTCCTCGCCGGGAGCCATCATCTCCATGTACTGCTGCATCGCGGCGTCCGGATCCATCTCGTCCTGGCCACGTGCATCTCCGCCCCAACCCGTTGCGACCAGCACCAGCGCGACCAGCGCGCCTCTCATCGTCTTCGAGCTCATCGGGTATTCCCTTTCCTAGCGGCCGATCCTCCTACGGGGCGAACCGCCCCTCTCCGCAGACCGAGAAGAATGACCAGTTCGCCCGCTTTGTGCAAGATCCTATCTCCGCTCCCGGAGGGCCCGGCGGATCATCGTGCGGGCCGTCTGGTACTGCCGGGCGGTGTTGATCGAGATCCAGCGGGCGATCGGCCACTTGCCGGCCCAATCGAACGCCCCGACCTCGAGCAGCTCCCGGTCGTCGAGCGCGTCGATGACCGTCCGGACGCGCCGGAAGCCGTGCTCCAGGCGGGATCGGACCACCTCGTACGGCTCCTTCCGCGCGGCCCGGGCCAGATCTGCGTTCAGTCGCGGCGTCTCGTTCCAGCCGTACCCGGGCGCCGGCAGGTCCGGCACCTCGCCGCGCCGTCCCGCCTCGATCCAGCCGACGACGCTCTCGGTCCACCAGGCACGAACCGCGAGCAGCTCCTTGACGCTCCAGTCCTCGACGCAGGGACGCTCCGCATCGTCCCGTCCGATCGACGCGAGATCGGCTGCGAGCTTGTCGAAGCTCCCGTCGATCTGGTCGATCAGTTCGCGGCGTGTTCGTGGGATCGGCATCGGTGGATCCGATCATCTCTCGGGTCGCGGAGAAGGACAAGGGGAGAGGACCCGAGGCCCTCTCCCCCTGCAGGACCGACCGGCACGGGAGGTTAACGGACCAACAGCAGCCGGACGGTCTTCGCGTACGGACCCGCGTGCGTGCGCACCTGGGCCCGGGCAAAGTAGAGACCGCTTCCGAGGCGGCCCCGGTTCATCGAATAGGTGTGGAAGCCGGCGCTTTCCCGGCCGTCGCGCACCGTCTGGACCAGCCGGCCCGCGACGTCGAAGACCTGGATCCGGACCAGCGCGTCGGCCGGCAGATCGAGCCGCAGCGCGGGGCTGCCCCCGATCCGTCCGTCGGCGCGGAAGCGGATCTCCTGCGGCAGGTCTTCCGGATCGGCCGGCTCGGTCCACTCCTCCACGTCGGCCGGATCGACGCCGTAGGCGACGAGAACGACCGAGCCTGCGTCGTAGACGAGATCGAGGCAGACGCCGGACGACGGGCACTTGCCGAGGAACGGTTCCTCGAAGACTCCGGAGCGCTCGGCGCAGGTGAGGATCGTGAAGCTGTCCCCCGCCTGCACCTCGAACTCGTCGGCGATCTGGACCTCCAGGCGACCGGCAAGCGTCGCCGCGCCGGTCACCACGAGCCGATCGCTCTCCTCCGGCGCGGTGCCTCCCAGCTCGACGCGCAGGAGCCCGTCCTCGAGCTGCTCGTAGTCGCCGTCGATCGTCAGTAGGCCGACCGAGGCTCCCGGCGCCACCGCGCCCGCGCTCGACACGTTCGCGGTGACGGTTCCGTTGCCGGAGAGGACGCCGCGCTGCACGTCGACCGGATCCGGTGCCGAGAGGGTCCCGTCGATCCGCGTCTCGCCGCTGGTCTGCGTGAAGGGGCCCGTCGAGGTGAAGGTGCTCCCCTCGCCCACGACCAGCTCGCCGGCGTTCTCGAACGAGTCGGCGGTGGTGAAGTCGCGGCCGTTTCGGATCGTGAAGCTCCCCGCTTCGGCGTTCGTCGCGAATCCGGCAAGCGCGTCGGTGCCGCTGTTGTCGCTGCGGAATTGCGAGTCGATCCCGTCGAGCACGAGCGTCGCCGCGTTCTCGACGATGTCCGCGCCGGTCAACCGGACCGTGCTCGCCGCGAACGCCCGCCACGTGCCGCCGGTCAACGTGCCGGAGGAGTAGTGGTTGCCGAGCGCGGAGGCCCGAAACAGCCCGCTGTCCGCCGCCTCGCAGATCCCCTCATTCAGGAGGGAGGCGGAGACGTCGAGGATCCCGTCGTCCTGCGCACGGAGCAGGCCGCGGTTCGTCTTCTCGTTGGAGATCAGATAGAGAACCTCTCCCGGCGCGTCGGCGAGGACGGTCCCTTCGTTCACCAGATTCACGCGAACCTCACCTTCACCGCGGATCGTGTGGGAGGCGCCGTTCGTGAGAACGTGGTCCGCACTGTATCCGTTGAGCTGGGCGTCGCTGAAGGTGCCGCCCGTCTGCAGGACCACGTCGCCGGTGCCGTCCAGGAGCATCGGATTGCTGTCGACGCGGACGTAGCAATTGTTCGCGCTCGCGTTCGAGTTGATCCGCACGGTTCCGTTGTTCGTGAAGTGGTCTCCGTAGAGATAGGTCGCGGTCCCGCCGAGGAGACGGAGCTCTCCTTCGTTGGTCACGTCGGTCATGTCGGCGGAACCGTTTCTCTTCATCGTTCCGCCGTTGGCCGTCTCGAGGGTGCCGCCGGTGATGTCCCCGGAGGCGGAGAGCTGAACCTGCCCCCCGTCCGCGCGGATCCGGCCGTTCTCCCCCTGGGTCACCGGTGCCGCGATCCGCAACGTTCCGTTGTTCTCGGCCAGGAAGAGCGCGTTGTTGGTCTTTTCGTTTCCGTCGATCTCGATGGTTGCCCCGTCCACGTCGGCGGTGACGGTCCCGTCATTGACGAGGGTGGCGTTGATCTGACCGGTACCACGGATCGTGTGTCCCGCCGCCTGGGTCAAGACGTAGTTCGCGCCATAGCTGTTGATCTGTGCGTCCTGGGGGTTTCCTGCGGTCCCCATCACGAGCTCACCGGCGCCCTGCAGCGTGTACGGGTTGGCGTCGATCCGCAAGTACGCGTTGTCGGAATCCTCATCCACGTTGAGTTGGATCGTTCCTTCGTTCGTGAGGGTGCTCCCCTCCAGAGTGGTGGACGTGCCGCTCCTCAGACCGATCTCGCCGAGGTTGGTGATGTCGGAGAAGCTCCCCGTACCGATCCGATGGATGGTCCCCCCGTTCGTCGTGGCGAACGTCCCCCCGCTCAGGTCGGCGGCGTCGATGCGGACGCGCCCGCCGTCGGCGAGGATCTGCCCCGAAGCGGTCTGGAGGACGTCTGCATAGATGAGCAGCCTGCCCCCGTTCTCCGCCTTCATCAAGGCGTCGTTCGTCTTCACCGAGCCGCTCAGGACCAGATCCTCGCCGTCTCGATCGGCGCTGACCAGCCCTTCGTTGACCAGGCGGACGCCGATCGTGCCCGCGCCGTGGATCGTGTGTCCCGCCGCCTGGGTCAGCTCGTACCCGTCGCCGTAACCGTTCAATTGCGCATCGCCCGGTTCGGCGCTTGTCCGGAGCAGAAGATCTCCGGATCCTTCCAGGCGGTACGGCGTCGCATCGACGCGCAGATAGGCGTTCGTCGAGTTGACGTCGTAGTTGACCGTGATCGTCCCTTCGTTCGTCAGTGCCGTTCCATCGAGATGCGTGTAGGTGTTGCTCCTGAGCTCGAGGTCGCCGAGGTTCGTCACGTCGCGGAGCATTCCGCTCCCGGTCCTCCGCATCGTTCCCCCACCCGTCGTCTGCAACGTGCCGCCGGAGATCTCGGAGCCGGAACCGAAGCGGACGTGCCCGCCATCCGCCCGGATCTCACCGAAGGGACCCTGCGCGACATCGGTGGTGATGACCAACCGACCGTCGCCCACTGCCTGGAACGTCGCATTGTTGGTCTTCGCGGACCCGTCGACACGCAGATCTTCGCCCGGACGATCCGCGGAGACGAGCCCTTCGTTGATCAGGCGGACGCTCACGGTTCCCGCTCCATGGATCGTGTGCCCGGCCGCCTGCGTCAGCTCGTAGCCGTCGGCGTACCCGACGAGCTGTGCGTCACCCGGCTCCGCCGAGTACCGCAGCAGCAGGTCCCCCGAACCGTCGAGCAGATAGGGGGTCGCGTAGACCCGCAGGTACGTGTTCTGAGACGACACGTCGAAGTTGACCGTGATCGTCCCGTCGTTGGTCAGCGCGCTGCCGTACAGGTACGTCGATGTGTTGCTTTGCAGCCCGAAGTCTCCGTAGTTCGTGACGTTCTCCAGGTCCCCGGATCCGGAGCGGAAGATGCCGCCCCCATTGATCGTCGAGAGCGATCCGCCGGTGAGGTCGCCCCCCGAAGCGAGGAGGATCGTTCCACCGTCGGCCAGCAGCTCGCCGTCCTCTCCCTGCGCCACGGCGGTGCGCAGAACGAGCCGTCCCGCATCCGTCGCGGACAGAACCCCGTTGTTCGTCTTTGCGTTGCCGGAAAGCTCGAGGTTCCGATCGGCGACGTCGGCCAGGACGAGCCCCTCGTTCACGAACGTGACCCCGATCTCTCCCTCGCCGCGGATCGTGTGGTCGCCTCCCTGAGTCAGAACGTAGTTGGCGGCATGGCCCACCACCGACGCGTCGGCCGGCGATCCGCCGGTCGCGAGCACCATCTCCCCGGTACCGTCGAGCTGGACGTCGGTGCTGTAGATGCGGAGATAGGCGTTCGTGCTGCCTCCGGTCGGATTGACCGCGATCTCTCCGTCGTTGATGACCGGAGAGGCGTAGAGGTAGAGCGAGGTGCCGGTCGGTACCGACAGCGCGCCACCGGCATGGTTGGTGATCTCGCCGTCCAGGCCTGAGCCGCCGCTGACCCACACCGTGCCGCGGTTCTCCAGCCCCCCGGAAAGAAGCGTCGTCAAGGTGCGCCCGCCGAGATCGAGGATCGCGTCGACGTTGTCGACCCAGACCCGGTCCAGCGTGGGATCGAGATCCAACGTGACGCTGTAGCTCCCGTCGTTCGCCGGGATCACCGCCTCCTCGCCCGCCTCGTTCGGAATGTCGCTCGGGTTCCAGTTGGCGAGGGTGTTCCAGGTTCCGCTCTGGGCCGGGCTCCAGGTGATCGTCTCCGCCGACGCGACGGATCCGCTCCCCCCGATCCCGACAAGGATCGTCATCGCCAGGAGACCGGCGAACCGGCCCCGGGGCGCTCTTCTTCTGGTCGTCTTCATGATTCGAAACCTCCCGTTTTGGTCTCGCCGGCGGCGACGCCCGCCGCCGGAGCTGACTTCGGAGAGGTTCCCGAATGGGCCTCAAAGAACTCTCAACTCGCTGTGTTCGAATGGTTTTCGTCGGGGCCACGGAGACCGAGACGGACCGCCTCGGCGAGTTCGAGACGCCGCCCGCGTGCCCACTCCCGCTCGAACCGCTCGCGGCCGAGCGCGCGGCGCAGGGC
>WJJW01000504.1 GCA_014729455.1 Candidatus Eiseniibacteriota bacterium | reverse complement strand
TACCGTTCCCCGCAGCCCCGGACTGCTCACGGTCAGGTCGCGCAGTCGGATCGACTCGCCGAGCGTTCCGTCGACCCGGCCGTTCGCGACGACGACCTCGACCGATTCCGGCCGATAGGAGACCCGCGCCTCGCGCAGGATGGCGTGGATCCGGCCGTCCCGGTGCTCCAGCTCACCCAGCGCGACGCTCCCGCGGGCGAGCGTGCGGTCCTCGCCGACGATCCGGAAACCGAGGCGGAACGCATCCAGGCGCAGCCACGGGATCTCCGGCGGCGGCCCCTCCCCCCCCGATCGGTCGGTCTCACGCTCGAACCGCGGCACGGGCCGGTCGCCGCGCACGACGAGGGAATCGATCGCGATCCGGTCCGCCCAGATCCGATTGCGAAAGAGATCCAGCGGCCTCCACCGCAGCTCCAGACCGGAGAGGCTCGCCCACGCGCTCTCCCCTTCCGGGGTCCGCCGGTCCAGGTGGATCCCTTCCATTTCCAGCCCCCACGGATCGAACCGGGAGACCGCGTCGACGCGGATCGTCCAGCCGGGCGGGAGGAGGCTTCGCTCGACGCTCTCCCGGAGGATCCAGGCCCGCAGCGGCGCGACCCGGATCGAGAGGAACGGGGCGACGAGCAGCAGGAACAGGACGCCGAGGATCCCCCCGGCGATCCAGAGCGAACGACCGCGCCGTCTTCCGTCCGTCTTCCGCTTCATCAGAACGCCTGCCCCAAGCTTAGATGGAACTCCGTCTCGCTTTCTCCTTCCCTTTGCCCTCCCCCGAGCTTTCGGCCGTAGTCGATCCGGAACGGCCCCACCGGTGTCACGAACCGCAGCCCGCCGCCCACGCTGTAGGCGACGTCCAGTGGGCTGCGCCGGTCGGGATCGAACCCATCCCGGAACCGGTCGAGCTTGATCTCCTCGACGTCCGACCAGACGTTCCCCCCGTCGAGGAACAATGCACCCTTGAGCAGCCAGACGATGGGGAACCGGAGCTCCACGTTCATCAGCAGGAGCGCGGTCCCGCCGAGGTTGACCCGATCCACCGGATCGAGTCGACCCAGGGAATTGTCGGCGTATCCCCGCACGGTCGTCCCACCGCCGAGGCGGAAGCGCTCCTCGAACGGAATCCGCGAGACGAGCAGATCCACGTCGCCCTGGCTGACCCCCCTGCCGACCGGAACGATCAGGCCGAGACGCAGACGGGTCGCCACAAGCAACGGCCCCAGGAGCGAGCGATACCGCGAGGTGCTCGCGGTCCAGCGGCTGAATTCGTTCTGTCCGCCCAGGAGTCCGCCGGCGTACTCGGCGAGGAACTGGTTCAGCGATCCGCGCGATGGATCGAGGAAGCTGTCCCGACGGTCCTTCTCGATCAGGGCGGAGACGTTCCGGGTCTGGTAGGTGTCGTCCGCCGCGTTCGGATCCCCGGTGCGGACCCACTTGTTCGACACCCCGACGGCGATCCGCGTGTACCGGCCGACCGATCGGCTGAGCTGCTCCTCGAGGCCGGTGACGTCGAGATCGAAGACGGTCTCGCGATCGTCGGATCGCGCCTCGCGGTCGTAGGTGTGGTAGAGGCTCGTCAGCGATCGCGTCCGGGTGCCGAGGAACCAGGGGGAGCGGTAGCGGGCCCGGATCAGGGAGGTGCGGATCGGCGAGCGCGCGCGGACGGGCGATTCGCGCAAGGAGAAGGAGACGTCGCCGTCGACGGTCAGGCGCCGTGCCAGACCCGAGACGTTGCGGTTGCCCCATTCGGCGAGCAGGCGGACCCGGTCGTCCGAGCTGTAGCCCGCGCCGAAGCCGTACCAGCCGGAGCTCCGCTCGTGCACGACCAGCCGGAGATCGGCGAGAGCCCGCCCGAGGCTGTCCGGCTCGGGGATGACGCGGACCGTGCGGAAGATCCCGAGTTCGAAGAGATGGTCCTGCGTGCGTAGCAGCCGGTTGCTCCGCACGACCTCACCGGGTTCGATCGTCACCTCCCGGCGCACGACCTTCGGATCCGTCTTCGCCTCCGTTCCGGCTCCGGAGTCGACGATCACCTCCCGCAGCCGGAACCGCGGTCCCGCCGAAACCCGGACGACCACCGAGGCGGAGGTTCCCAGCAGCCGCACGTCGGTGTCGACCCGGGCCCCCAGGTAGCCGTTGTCGGCGAGGAGGGATTCGACCGCATCCCGGGTCGCTTCGAGATCCGAGCGCCGCAGCCATTCCCCGCGCTCGACCTCCAGAGAAGAGAGCGCCCGCGGACGGAGCCGGCCCTCGATGCCGGTCAAGAGGACCTCATCGACACGGCAGCGCGGTCCTTCCCGCACCGTGATCCGGATCGTGACCTCCCGCTCTCCCTCGTGGTAGCGGACCTCGGCATCCGTGACGGTCGCCAGCGGGAACCCCGCGTCCCGGTAGACGTCGAGCACGCGGTAGAGGTCCTGCGCAAGGTAGTCGGCGCCGAGGTACGGCGTCCTGCGGAACGGGTTCCACCAGACCGGCTGGCGGAGACGCATGGCGCCGCGGAGGGCGTCCTCCTCGATCGTCTCGTTGCCCGTGAACTCGATCCCCTCGATCGAAGGCACCCCGGGCTCGCCGGCCCCCGGCGCGAGGGTCGGGACGAGCAGGAGCGCCAGCAGGATCCAAGGGGCGCGGGACGCCGCGCCGCTCCGGTCCTTCTTCCTCCGTCGCGCCACGCGAGTCGTTCCCTAGGTGGAGGCGGCCAGCTCTCGCGCCCGATCCCGCGCCCAGCGATCGGCGCGCCGGATCGAGGCGAGGTCGATCCCGTTCTCGTCGGGACGCTCGTCCAGGATACGTCCCAGCAGCCGCGGAATCGCGGGGAACGGGATCCGTCGTTCCAGGAACGCGGCCACGAGCGCCTCGTCCGCTCCGTTGAGCACCGCCCCCGCGGTTCCCCCTTCCCGGAGCGCGCGCCGCGCGAGGGCGAACGCCGGGTACCGCTCCGGCTCCACCGGGGCGAATTCGAGGGGACCCAGCCGGCTCAGGTCGAGCCGCGGGAGCGCGGTCGCCGGCCGGTCGGGATGACAGAGCGCCAGCTGGATCGGCAACCGCATGTCGGTCGCCGAGATCTGCGCGAGCAGCGATCCGTCGTTGAGCTCGACGAGAGCGTGCACGAGGCTCTGGGGGTGGATCCAGACGTCGATCTCCTCGTCGGGGAAGTCGAAGAGCCAGTGCGCCTCGATCACCTCGAACCCCTTGTTGAGGAGCGTGGCCGAGTCGATCGTGATCCGCGGCCCCATCTTCCAGGTCGGATGCCGCAGCGCTTCCTCCGGTCGCACCTCCGCGAGGCGATCCAGGGGAAGCGTCCGGAACGGTCCGCCCGAGGCGGTCAGCACGATCCTCCGGACCGTCCCGCGCGGGCGTCCCTCCAGGCACTGCCAGAGCCCGCTGTGCTCGCTGTGGATCGGGTGGATCTCCGGCGCGGGGTTTCGGTCACACGCGCGTCGGAGCAGACCCCCCGCGACGACCAGGGACTCCTTGTTCGCGAGGGCGAGATCGGCTCCGCCTTCGAGCGCGGCGAGGCTCGGCGCGAGACCGAGGATCCCGACCAGCCCGTTGACGACGACGTCGCAGCCGTCCCCGGCCAGCGCGACGAGCCCTTCCTCGCCGACGAGGATCTCGCCCCGCCAGTCCCGCCCGAGCCGTTCCCGCAACTCCGTCGCCCCCTCCGGCCCGGCGACCGCCGCCCGGTCGGGCCGGTGGACTCGGATCTGTTCGGCCAGCAGCTCGAGGTTGCGTCCCCCCGCCAGCGCGACGATCCGAAACCGTCCGTCGAGGCGTCCGACGACGTCGAGGGTGTGCCGCCCGATCGTACCGGTCGAGCCCAGGACGGCCAGACGTCGGCTCGCCCCGCTCACGGGATCCCCCGCGCGGAGCCGGCCGACCAGCTCAGCCAGTAGGAGAGGAACGGAGCGGAGAGGATCAAGCTGTCCAGACGGTCGAGGATCCCTCCGTGGCCGGGAACCGCCCGCCCGGAGTCCTTCACGGACGCCTCCCGCTTCATCGACGACTCCACCAGGTCCCCCAGCAGGCTCAGGAGCCCGACGATCCCGCCCGCCGCCAGGCGCTCCGGGATCGAGAGCCCGGGAACCCAGCCGCCGAGCAGGACCGCGACGATGGTCGACACCGCCACCCCGCCGCCGACCCCTTCCCAGGATTTCGACGGGCTCACCCGAGGCCAGAGACGGTGGCGGCCCAGAAGCGTCCCGAACGCATAGGCTCCGGTATCCGCTCCCCAGACCAGCGCGAGGCCGTAGAACACGGTCCAGTACCCCTCCTCGCCTCGCCCGCCGACGGCGTAGAGGTCGAGGATGTGCGCAGGCATCAGGCCCAGATAGACCGAGGCGAACAGGACGGCCGCCGTTCCGCGGAGAACCGATCCCGCGGCCCGGAAGAGGTGGAGGACGAGCGCGAAGGCGGCCAGGACCACTCCCGCGGTCGACAGGTCCAGGGGGACCGCTCCGGCATGGGCCCCGCCGAGCCAGAGGGCTCCGACCGCCAGCAGCCAGGTCGGCGCGTCGAGACCGCGAACGCGCATCAACCGTCCCAGCTCCCGCGCTCCGAGGACGATCACGAAGGCGAGAAGCAGCGCGACGAGCCGGACGTCGAGGCGGATCGCGAGGAAGACCGGAGGGATCAGCAGGAGGGCGGTCAGCAGCCGTTTCGGCAGATCGCGCATCAGCCCGCGATCACACGAGCGGGATCGACCCGTCCGAACCGCCGGTCCCGTCCCTGGTAGGCGACGATCGCCTCCTCGAGATGTTTCCGCCGGAAGTCGGGCCAGAGGACGTCGGTCACGTAGATCTCCGAGTAGGCGAGCTGCCACAGCAGGAAATTCGAGAGGCGCATCTCCCCGCTGGTCCGAATCAGCAGATCGGGGCAAGGAATCCCGGCGGTGTAGAGGTGCGCGGCGAACGTCGCCTCGTCGATCGACTCGGGCGCGATCTCCCCCGTCTGCACCTTCCGGGCGATCGCCTGCACGGCGTCCACGATCTCGGCCCGCCCTCCGTAGCTCAACGCCAGGAAGAGCCGCAGACCCCGGTTCCCCGAGAGCATCTCCTGGGTCTTCGCCAGCTCCCGGCGCACCTGCGCGGGAAGATCCTCCAGGTGCCCCCAGGCCCCGAGACGGACGTTGTTCCGCATCAGCTCCTCGCGCTCTTCCCGGAGCACGCGGCTGAGGAAGGTCATCAGGGCGCCGACCTCGCGGGCCGGCCGATTCCAGTTCTCCACGGAGAAGGTGTAGAGGGTGAGGACCTCGATGCCGAGATCGGCGCACCCCTCCACCACGTCGCGGACCGCCCGGCGACCGGCGTGGTGGCCGGCGATGCGGGGCAGACCCTGGCGGGTCGCCCAGCGTCCGTTGCCGTCCATGATGATGGCGATGTGCCTCGGCAGGTTTCCCTGCCGGAGGTTGCGCTCCTTCGTGGATCGTCCCGGATCGGATGCCATTCGGCTCGCCCTCTGCGGTGTGAGACTAGAAACCGGCCGGTGGTCCGTCAAGCGACGGGGAGGTCGCCCCCTCAGATCTCGAGGATCTCCTTCTCCTTGCGCTGGAGGACTTCGTCGACCGTCTCGACGTACCGGTCCGTACGCTTCTGGACCTCCTGAGTTCCGCGGTGGAGATCGTCCTCGCTGATCTCGCCGTCCTTCTGCAGCTTCTTGATCTCCTCGTTCACGTCCCGGCGGATGTTCCGGATGGCGATTTTCACGTCCTCGCCCATCTTCTTGACCTTCTTCACCAGCTCGTTGCGCCGTTCCTCCGTGAGCGCGGGGATCGGCACGCGGATCAGCTCGCCGTCGTCGGCCGGGTTCAGGCCGAGGTCCGCCTTCTGGATCCCCTTCAGGATCGGCTGCACCAGGGTCTTGTCCCATGGCTGGATGACGAGGAGCCGGGCTTGCGGCGCCGAGATGGAGGCGACCTGCGAGAGCGGCATCTGCGAGCCATAGGCGTCGACCCGGACCGAGTCGAGTAGGCTGGGACTCGCCTTCCCGGTCCGGATCGAGACCAGCTCCGCCTTCAGGCTCTCGATCGACTTGCCCATCCTCCTGTCCGCATCCTCGATTCGCTCGTTCATCTCCCTGCCTCCCTCATCGAACGATGCTCCCGACCTCTTCCCCCATCACCACCCGCTGCAGATTGCCGGGGGTCGTGATGTCGAACACCACGAGGGGAAGGCCGTTCTCCATGCAGAGCGTGATCGCCGTCATGTCCATGACCCGCAGGTTCCGGCTGATGACCTCCTGGTACCGCAGACGCGGAAGCCTCTCGGCCGCCGGATCCTTCGCAGGATCGGCGGTATGCACGCCATCCACCTTCGTGCCCTTCATCACCACGTTGCAATCGCATTCGATCGCCCGGAGAACCGCCGCCGTATCGGTGGTGAAGTAGGGATTCCCGGTCCCCGCCGCCAGGATCACGATCCGTCCCTTCTCGAGATGGCGGATCGCCCGTCGGCGAATGTACGGCTCGGCCACCTGCTCCATCTTGATCGCGCTCAGGACCCGCGTGTAGAAGCCGAGGCGTTCGAGATGGTCCTGGAGCGCCAGCGCGTTGATGACCGTGGCGAGCATCCCCATGGTATCGGCGCTCGCCCGCTCGTGTCCGCTCCGGATCGCGTCGCCCCCCCGGACGATGTTCCCGCCCCCGACGACGAGGGCGATCTCGACTCCGGACCGCCGCACCGCGCCGATCTGGCGGGCGAGCGACTCGATGATCTCGGGATCGAGGACCTGGCGACCGCCACCGGCGAGGATCTCGCCGCTCAGCTTCAGCAGAATCCGGCTCCAGGCCGGCGCGCGAGCAGGATCTCCCCCGGCGGAACCGCTCATCGGCCTCAGTCGGAGTCGCCGAGGCGGAAGATGCTGAACCGGCGGATCCGGACGTTTTCTCCGAGTTTCGCGGCCAGCTCCGTGAGCATCGTCCCGAGCGAGCGGCTCGCATCCCGGATGTTCGGCTGGTTGAGGAGGACCTCCTCCTTGAGGAAGGTCTCGACCTCCTGCTCGACCCGCGCGGCGAGCTCGTCCCCGGCGAGGCCCTCGTCGGCGAGGCGCGCTCCTGCTTCCCGCTTCCGCTCCTCGACCACCGAGGCCGGGACGTCCTCGGGGGCGACGAACCGGGGGCTGGTCGCCGCCACCTGCAAGGCGACCTCACGGCAGAAACGGACGAAGTCGTCGGTCCGTGCCACGAAATCCGTCTCGCAATTCACCTCGACGAGCGCTCCGATCCTTTCCCCGGGATGGACGTACGCTTCGATCCGACCCTCCGCGGTCGCGCGCTCGGCCCGTTTCGCCGCCGCCGCCAGTCCCATCTTCCGCAGCGCCTGGGTCGCCTTTTCGACGTCCCCCTCCGCCTCGGAGAGGGCCTTCTTGCACTGCATCATCCCCGCGCCGGTGCGATCCCGGAGCTCCTTGACCATTCCCGCTGTGATTTCCATCGAGCGCGTGTCCTCCGTCGCCGTTTCAGTCCACTGGAATCGTTGTCCGCGGGCCGCCGGGCCTGGAACCCGGACGATTCCCGCTATGCCACCGCACCCGGCTGCTTCTGCTTCGAAGCGGCCGCTTCTTCGTCCCGCGCCGAGGTCGCCGCCGCCTCCTGGGTCTCCAGAACGGTCTCGCAGACCGCCCGCGAGAAGAGCCGGATCGACCGGATCGCATCGTCGTTTCCCGGGATCGGGAACTCGACCTCGTCCGGATCGCTGTTCGTGTCGACGATCCCGATCACCGGGATGCCGAGCCGCTTCGCCTCCAGGACCGCGATCCGTTCCCGCTTCGTATCGACGACGAACAACAGCCCGGGAAGCCGGTTCATCTCCTTGATCCCGGAGAAGTTCTTCTCCAGCTTGAGGCGCTGCTTTTCGTGGCGGGCCACCTCCTTCTTCGAGAGCTTCTCGAAGGTCCCATCTTCCCGCATCCGCTCCAGACTCCGGAGATGACGGATGCTCATCTTGATCGTCTGGAAATTGGTCAGCATGCCGCCCAGCCAGCGCTCCGTCACGTAGTAGTTCTTGCAGCGGGTCGCCTCTTCGCGGATCACTTCCTTCGCCTGCTTCTTCGTTCCGACGAAGAGAATCGAGTTCCCGGCCCGGGTCACCTTCTGTACCGCATCGGATGCATTCCCGAGGCATTCGAGGGTCTTCTGAAGGTCGACGATGTGGATCCCGTTCCGCTCCATGAAGATGTACTTCTTCATCTTCGGGTTCCAGCGCCGTGTCTGATGTCCGAAATGGACTCCCGCTTCCAGCAGGTCTTTCATCGCCACATCCGCCATGACCGATCTCCTCCTCGCGCAGTTTGTTCCGCCGCCCCCCGACCCTTTCGGGCAACTACGCAGGGGGGCGTGTGGTATTCGATCTCGATTCTCGTTCTATCGTTTCGAGAACTGGAACCGCTTTCGCGCTCCAGGCTGGCCGTACTTCTTCCTCTCCTTCATCCGGGGATCCCGCGTGAGGTGCCCGTCCCGATCGAGCACGGCCTTCAGCGAGGGGTCGATCTCCTTCAGCGCGCGGGCCAGGGCCATCCGGACGGCCCCCGCTTGACCGGACAGACCACCCCCGTCCACGGTGATGTGGAAGTCGAACCGCCCTTCCGTCTCGGTGCTCCGCAGCGGCGCCGTCGCGATGATCACGAGGCTCTCGCGCTGGAAGTAGTCCAGCGGCTCCCGACCGTTGATCCGGCCGGACCCGCTTCCGGGCACCAAACGCGCCCGTGCGACGGAGCACTTCCGCCGTCCCGTCATCTGCTTCACCTGAGTCTTCGCCATCGTTCGCTTCCGATCCCTTCTCTTTCTCTCCGCGTCCGAACCGACTCCGCCCGCCGTCTCCGACGGCGGCGAACCCGGACCGCTATGCTCCCTCTCCCGCGCTCCGCATCAAACGCCCGTTCAGCTTGTACGGCTTCGGGTTCTGCGCCTGGTGCGGATGGTCGGGCCCTTCGTAGACCTTCAGTTTCCGCAGCATCTGCCGGCCGAGGGGCCCCTTCGGGAGCATCCCGCGCACCGTGTCCCGCACGACCTCGTCCGGATGCTTCTTCATCCGTTCCTGGAGGGAACGGAACCGGGCCCCACCCGGCCATCCGGTGTGCCGGAAGTAGGTCTTCTGCTGCATCTTCCGGCCGCTCACGCGGAAACGCGCCGCGTTGACGATCACGACGTGATCCCCCACGTCGAGATACGGGACGTACATCGGCTTGTGCTTCCCCCGCAGGAGGGAAGCGACCTCGCTGGCCAGCCGTCCCAGGATCTGATCCTCCGCATCGATCAGATGCCACTCGCGGACGATCTCCGATGCTTTGGTCGCGTGCGTGCCCATCCGGACAACCTCCGTTTCAAGTCATACGACATGCAAAATACAGAAGATACGGATCGCCCGCGGATCTGTCAAGCATCCGGCGCGGCATCGGGAAACGGAGGGCGGAGAAGGCCGGCTTCGGTGATCCAGCCGGAGATCAGATCCGCCGGGGTCACATCGAAGGCGGGGTTGTACGC
>WJJW01000503.1 GCA_014729455.1 Candidatus Eiseniibacteriota bacterium | reverse complement strand
CGCGCGCCGGCCGGGGTCGGGTGCAGTCGGGAAGAGATCGAATCCGGGAGAGGGACGGGAGTCGACGATGGCGAAGATGCTGAAGTTCGATGCCGCGGCGCGGGGGGCCCTGCTGGAGGGTGTTCAGCAGATCGCTTCCGCGGTGCGGGTCACGCTCGGCCCGAAGGGGCGCAACGTCGTTCTGGACAAGAAGTGGGGATCGCCGACCGTGACGAACGACGGGGTGACGATCGCCAAGGACATCGAGCTCGAGGACGCCTACCAGAACATGGGCGCGCAGCTCCTGCGCGAGGTCGCGCAGAAGACGCAGGACGTCGCCGGCGACGGGACCACGACGGCGACGGTGCTCGCCGAGCGGATCGTGCTGGAGGGGCTCCAGGCGGTCACGGCGGGTGTCAACCCGATGCACCTGAAGCGCGGGATCGACCGGTCCGTCGAAGCGGTCGTCGCCGATCTGAAGAAGCAGTCGAAGTCGATCCGGACCCGCGCCGAGATCGCCTCGGTCGCGACGATCAGCGCGAACAACGATCCCGAGGTCGGGCAGATGATCGCCGAGGCGATGGAGAAGGTCGGCAGGGAAGGGGTGATCACCGTCGAGGAGGCGAAGGGGATGGCGATGCATCTCGAGGTCGTCGAAGGGATGCAGTTCGACCGCGGCTACCTCTCCCCCTACTTCGTCACCGATCCCGAGCGGATGGTCTGCGAGATGGAGGATCCCCTGATCCTGATCCACGACAAGAAGATCGCGAATCTGAACGATCTGCTTCCGCTCCTCGAACAGGTCGTCCAGAGCGGCAGGCCGTTGCTCCTGATCGCCGAGGAGATCGAGGGGGAGGCGCTGGCGACGCTGGTCGTCAACCGGATCCGGGGCGCGCTCGCCTGCTGCGCGGTCAAGGCGCCCGGCTTCGGAGACCGTCGCAAGGCGATGCTGGAGGACCTCGGAGTCCTGACCGGCGGCGAGGTCGTCTCGGAAGACCTCGGGGTGAAGCTCGAGAACGTGACGATCCGGCAGCTCGGATCGGCGAAGCGCGTCGTCGTCGAGAAGGACGATACGACGGTCGTCGGCGGCAAGGGGAAGGCGAAGGCGATCAAGGCGCGCGCGAAGGAGATCCGGGCCCAGATCGAGTCGACCCGGTCGGACTACGACCGCGAGAAGCTCGAGGAGCGGCTCGCCCGTCTGACCGCCGGCATCGCGGTGATCGAGGTGGGCGCCCCGACCGAGATGGAGCTGAAGGAGCGCAAGGGACGCGTCGAGGACGCCGTCGCGGCGACCCGGGCGGCCGTCGAGGAAGGGGTCGTCCCCGGCGGCGGGACCGCTCTCCTGCGTTCCATCCGGTCCCTCGACCGTATCGGCGAGCTGAACGAGGGAGAGCGGGTGGGCTGGAAGATCGTCCGCCGCATCCTCGAGGAGCCGCTCCGCGCGATCGCGGACAACGCCGGCTACGAGGGGGGCATGATCGTCGCGCAGGCGGCCGGCCGCCGAGGGGCGATCGGGTTCGACGCGGAATCGGGCGAGCTGGTCGATCTCGTCGAAGCCGGGATCCTCGATCCGACGAAGGTGGTCCGGACGGCGCTGGAGAACGCCGCCTCGATCGGCTCGTTGATCCTGACCACCGAAGCGCTCGTCACCGAGAAGCCGGAAGAAGACGAGGACGACGAGCAGGAGGAATGACGGCCGCGGAGGTCGGGTCGATGGACGTCATCCGTCTTCGGGACTTGATGATCTTCCCCCGCCTCGGCGTCGCGGAGATCGAGAAGGAATGGGTGCAGAAGGTCAGCCTCGACCTCGAGCTGCACCTCGATCTCTCCGCGGCGGCGTCGAGCGACGACGTCCGGCGCACCGTGGACTACGAGGCGGTCTATCGGCGTGTCCGGGAGGTCTCCGACGCCCGGAAATTCCACCTTCTCGAGTCGCTCGCCGGCGAGATCGCCGCAATGGTGCTGCGCGAGTTCGACCCGGTGCAGCGGACCGTCATCCGGATCCGCAAGGCGAACCTCCCGTTCGACGCGAATCTGAGCTGCGTGGAGATCGAGATGGAGCGCGGGCGTTGACCCGCGCGCTGATCGGACTCGGGGCGAACCTCGGGCGGCGCGAGGAGATCCTCCGCGAAGCGGGCGCGCGCCTGCGGCTCCTGGGGGGGGAGGGCTCCTTTCGCGCGAGCCACCTCTACGAGAGCCGGCCCTGGGGAAGGGGCGACCAGCCGGATTTCCTCAATGCCGTCGTCGCGATCGACGTCGCCGACGAACCGGAGTCGGTCCTGGAGCGGCTGAAGCGGTTCGAGTCCGAGCTGGGCCGGATCGAACGGGAGCGCTGGGGGCCGCGGGAGATCGATCTCGATCTCCTCGACCAGGGCGGGCGGGTCCTGGAGGGGACGGCGCTGACCCTGCCTCATCCGCGGATCGCGGAGCGCGCCTTCGTGCTCGTCCCGCTGTGCGAGCTCGATCCCACCTACGTCGATCCGTTGACAGGCCGGAGCGCGGCGGAGATGCTTGCCGCGTTGGACCCGGACCCGGAGGAGGTCCGGTTGTGGGGCCGGTTCCCCGAGCCTCCGGAGAGAAGGGATGCCGCAGCAGGATCCGACCTTCCTGGCGATTGAGGGGGTGATCGGGGTCGGCAAGAGCACGCTGGCCCGGATGATCGCCGAGAGGATCAACGGACGGTTGGTCCTGGAGGAGGTCGAGGAGAACCCGTTCCTCGAGTCGTTCTACCGGGATCGGCGGCGGTACGCGTTCTCCTGTCAGATCTTCTTCCTGCTCAGCCGATTCCGCCAGCAGCGGGCGCTGCGACAGCCGGATCTCTTCGAGACCCGGATCGTGTGTGACTACCTGTTCCGGAAGGACCGGATCTTCGCGGCCCTGAACCTCGACGAGGACGAGATGGCGCTCTACGACCAGATCCTGCCGCTCCTCGAGCGCGAGCTGCCGCGCCCGGACCGCGTGGTCTATCTGCAGGCCGGACTCGAGACGCTGCTGCGGCGGATCGACCGCCGGGGCCGGACGTTCGAGAAGGACATGGATCCCGAATACCTCCGAGAGCTCGGCGAGGCGTACAACCGGTTCTTCTTCCACTACGACGAGGCGCCGCTCCTGGTGGTCAACACCGATG